>JBCDHA010000191.1:0-6962 GCA_038750705.1 Bacteroidota bacterium | reverse complement strand
TTTGCCATCTTCTGTTTCTACAATGAATACATAGTTACCGCCTTTATCCTCCCCAACGGCCTTAATGGGAACAACGATTGTATTCGATGATCTCTTTTCCATAGTACCCAACCTGAAGAAAACAGTGGCAGCCATGCCCGGACGAATTGCACCATCGGGATTAATCACATCCAATTTAACGGTGTAAGTAGCTGCACTTTCATCCACTACCTGTCCAATTTCTATTACGCTCCCTTCGAATGTTTGATCCTTAAAGGCTGAAAATGTCAAACTGACTTTCATTCCTAAAGAAATCTCGTTGATCACATTTTCGGGTATACCTACTTCTACCCGTATTCCATCTCCGGCATTTAGCTTGGCAAACTGATGCCCTGAACTTACATTTTCTCCAACACTACCATCAGTATCGGCTATTACTCCATCCGCCGGAGCGTAGATATACCCATAACTTACCTGGGTTTCCTGAATACTTTTATTTCGTTTAGCCGATTCATACTGAGCCAGGACTGTTTCATACGTATTGCTGGCTGCCTGATAATCACTGAGAGATACACTATTTTTCTCGTAAAGCGTCTCTATTCTTTCCAACTCATTCTTTGCAGTGTTCATTTCCGACCTGGCGCTATTTAGCGATGAAATAGACTTCTCCAGAGCAAGGCTGGCTTCTATATTATCAAGTCGTGCGATCAGACTTCCTTTTGAAACCCGATCACCTACTTTTACATTGGCTTTAGTAATAATTCCACCCGCTCGAAAACTCAAAGCTAATTCATTGGATGCCTTAGCCACGCCTGAAAATGTTCTTGAATTTTCACCGTTTGCCGTTCCGGCTATCTCGTACCTAACAGGACGTATGATTTCTTCTTTCTGATCAACGCTCTGCTGGCACGAAAAGAGGTAAAAAACCCCAAGAACTAACAGTAAGTTTCTAAAGTAAAGCATGATGGCAATAGGTTATCTGTTATCGTTTAAGTACTGAATGAAGCGGCCTTCGAACGCTTCTAATTCTTCTGCAGGCGTAAGCATCGAGAAAAAACCCACGGCAAATTCTACCCGAAGTGAAGCCACAAAATAATTGTAAATTGAAAGTGCATTACTCAGGCTGGCCTGCAATGCTGCATTTTGAGCATCAATTAATTGAGTGATCGTTACTGATCCTAACTGATAATTATCTTGTACCAGTTGAAAGTTATTGGTAGTATTTTCTGCTGCAATTAGACTGAAATTAATATTCGTAGAAGCTCTGAGTGCATTCAATAAACTGTTTCTTACTTGAAACTCTAAGTTTTGGTCCAATTGTACATTCGTAAAGTTGATTTGATCTAATTCAACGATCGATTTTTCAACAGTTGCCCTCCTTGACTTTCCCTGAAAAATAGGGTAACTCAATGAAACCCCTACCTGCCAGGGGTAGTCAACAAAATCAAAACCAGGCACTTCTTCAGAACCTTCGCCTCCCCTGCTCAAGACATACCCACTCTGGGCCTGCAGGGCGATACTCGGGGTATACAGAAGTCTCTTATTCTGCAGTAGTCTGCGCTCAGCAGCTTTCAAATTTGCCAACAGCGATAGCTTATTTGGATTGGCACGAATAGATTCCTCCACTAAAAAATCAGAGAGAAGACTAAAGTCACCAGGACTGGTTATCATTTGTGAAATTTTATTCTTTCGAAATGATTCAAAAAGGGAACCGTCCAGGGTTACATCCTCAATCTCAAAATCACTTTCCAAAGTGTTAGCAAGTAATGTGTTCAGTTCCAATTTCGCCGAAAGCACAGTCGTTTCGGCATCGACTACAAACTGACGAGCAGTCGCAACTTCCCCCTGCCACCTGTACACGTCCGCCGCAGTAGATGCACCAACACTTTCTTTTACTCTGGCAATTTCCAGATTAGTAAGTGAATTATTGAGGTTATCCCGGTTAATTTCCAGATCGGTTTTGGCCGACAGTACATTGAAATAAAGTACATACGTATCCAGAATTACCGCTAAAATATTGGATTCCGTCTCATAATTTTGTGCTTCATTTAAGTATTTAGAGATTTTAATAGAAGCAATAGCCTCTTCTGAATAGATCAATTGATTGAGTGTTAATTCAGCGGTCGATTGCCTTTCCGGTGAAAAACTAGTCGCATTGTCCGGGTTAATTTGAGAGGCCGAGGCACCTAATGCAAGATCTGGCAGCACTGAGGATTGTGCTAAAATTATATCCTGAGTGGTTAATTCCAGATCCTTATATACCAATTGAATATCCAGGTTATTTGCCAACGATTTTTCCAAAATTTGATTCAATGAATAGGTGGGTTTTGAGGAAGTATCTTCATTTATCAATTTAGCCGTAAATAATAGTTGGAAAGACGGTGACAGATCTATCTCTTTTGCCGTTTGAAGATTCAAACTAATCCTTTCATTATAATTTAGAATCACCGACATTTCCGATAATGGCCGTCCTAATAAGGTGTTGTTTACCATGACCGATAGTTTCCTAATCACTTGGGATAAATCATCTTCCTGTCCCATACTGGCAAGAATACCCTGCTGAACGTGCCATTGTTTTTTTGAGAATGACGGGAGTTTTCTTTCTTTTAAGTCGGTGGCAATCTGACTGATTTCTGATCTGCCAAGCTCATTTAGCTCTGTTAGATAAACAGCATCTGTATTTGGAGAAAGTTGGTCAAAGCTTGCATCTATATCATCACCTAATGGAATAATGTCTATTTCAGTCGAAAAAACATGCTTTAAAGAGTCAAGTAATTGCAGACCTTTAGGTCTATTAACAGAAACTGCGGATGATCCACTGGTTAACAACGCGAGGTGTTTGAAATCAATTACGCGTTTAAACTCCGCATATTCCTTAAATATATTACGGCTGGACCAGATGTAGCTAAAATTATCTTTTGCCGAAACACCATTATTGTAAGGTAGCCCCTGAAGAAATGGATCAATAACGCCTATGGCAATTGTAGGAACGTCAATGGCTGATGATTGCAATGCACCAACAGTACTGACAGAACCAATAAGCAATATTAAATCACAATTAATCCTTAGTTTGTTGTAGCTGTCAACTGCCTGATTGATGCTTTTGTTTCCATAATTAATAAGATCATCCCCTGACTTTAAGCTATATGATGCAGTAACGGTCTTATTAATATCGGAGATAATTAGATTGAATAGAGAATCAGTGTCCGCTGATTTCTCAAAATCAGTAGAAATACCCAAGCTAATGTTTTGACTAAAGACGCTGATAGTTGCAAATAGCAGCATCACAGTAGTAAGGTTCTTTTTAATCATTAGGTCAGTATTATATTTTTAGTATTTATACGCCCTCATAATATGTGTTTATCACAGCATTTACCAGTTTACCGGTAGTCTTTAGCAGAGCGGTGTAGGAAGAGAGGCAGGTACTGAAGGTTGCTTTCTTTGACATATAGTTTAGAGAAGGTATCTTAACAAGTAGTAATAGCCCACCACTGGCTTCAACAAACGTTTCTCCATTATCAGGGCTTTTATCCTTATGGCATCTATTGGTTTTCCTTAATTTATTCGTTTGACGTTTTCTGTGCTATTTTCTTCATACATTTTATAAAGAATAAACATTTAATATAGCTTAAATTATTTAATTCCACAGTACACGACAAAAGTTTAAAACACTACTTATTGGGAAGATTCATCGAATGAATCTTCAATTTAATACACGGTAATATGGCTTTTTTACTGTTTTGCTCATATTTTTCTTCATTCGATGGTTTGATTGTCATGTACTGAGATTTAATTTAATAATGATACTCTATTAAACTAACTCATATCTTATTATGATGTTTAGTTATTACTTATATCCTTTGTTCTGGGTGCATTTCAAATCGTAACGATTAGCTTTTAACGCTTAAAGTTATGCCGTATCCGCAGTTGGCGGAGGAGATATCTTTGCCCCTCAGCAAGTAAGTGGTGAACTTTCTTTATGGCAAGATTCCTCCGTTATCATTACGGAATGAATTAAAAGGTGAATAGTTCGCTCATTCTCAATTTACACTGTGATTTTTACCACAAATTAAAAAGAAGTAGTATACTGAATTATCGGATGAAGACGCGATAATTTGAAACGCACCCTTTGTGCTATACTCATAGTTTTTACAGTACTCACTCAATGTAAAACCACTTCAAACGCGGTCAAAAATTACACACCAACTAGGTTACGTGGGCTCGAATTGGGTAAAAGCGCATCGCCAACCCCTGTTTATAAAAGATCTGGTGCTCCGGTCTTGAAGCTTATAATGCCTTTACTATTGACCCTATCAAAATTGTGACAGGCGAGAAAGGTGCCAAGAAAATCACCTCTGAAGATGCGGAGCGTATCAAAACTTATTTCATAAACAGGTTAACCGAAGAATTAAAAGCCGGAGGGTATTCAATTACAGATAAATCAGGAGACCAAACCATGAGGATTTCTTTTCTTTTATCAGGTTTAAAAGCACCTAGTGCTGCGCCCAATATCACACAAGCTGTTCTACCCATTACTTTTAGTGTTGGAGGCGTTACCACTCAAGCCGCCTTTAAAAATTCGGCCGTGGATCGAATTGATGCCGTGGTAATCAGTCGTTCTGAAGGAGCGCGATTTGCGAATGCATCCCCATGGTCCACCTGGAAAGATGTGGAAGCTGCATTAGACAAATGGGCGGATGGCATAAGAAAATCGTTAGATGAAGCACGTGGTAAATAACGAGTGCTTTCATGCTTATTATGTCACAAAATGATGCTTAGATTGATATTTATTTTAGACGGGCCAACAGCCCAACTCATATACCTACATCCTATTCATTACCTTCATACCTGACTCCATTCATACGCTTTCAGTAACGCAGAATAAGCGTATTGCCCTATTATTTTTAGTTACACTCTAATCCATTCCGTACAACCTCACTTTCCTAACCTACAATTCAATGCAGACAAGCAGTGCTGTCAGTCGTCTTGCCCCGCAAAATACATTTGCAACAGTAAAATGCGCTCCCCACAGTCACTCTCGCATATACCATTCACTTATCAGGGGCTTGTGCTCCAGTAGGTGCTCGGCACAGTTTAAGACCATACTTGTCGACAGGTTGGATACAAGCCAAGCATCATAAAAGGAAAGTATACCATGATCCAGTTCACCGAATCTCCCCCAATACTTAAATACCAAAGTAAAGAATAAGGTTGATACCCATTTAATATAAAAACAGTATAAATGGGTATTTGAGCGGGAATCTGATCATAAATTTTAAGTTTCTTAAATGACTATTGGTCATATTATGAACAAAAGTCAAACTTAGACGTTCTACTCAATAAGCTACAAATGACCATTGGTCATAAAAAGACTATAATTCAATTATTAAGCAATGAAAAATCAAACACACAAAACTCACTCTCTTTTGGTTTCCTATGGGAAATGGATTCTGAGGAGAAAATGGCCAATCTTAATTGGCTCCATCGTATTTACGTTCCTACTAGGGTACGGCTTTCAATTCCTGACATTTAACTCCGATTCAAAGGTTTTCTTTAGTGAAGACAACCCACAGTTGATCGCGTATGAAAAACTGGAGGAGGTGTATACGGATGATGACAATATTCTCATCGCCATTGAAGCGACCAAAGGATCCATTTTCGAAAAGAATAACCTAACTGCAATTATCGACCTGGTAGATCGCTCCTGGCAGGTACCCTTTTCTTTCAGAGTGGACGGGTTAACCAACTATCAGTACACCAGAGCCAAAGGTGACAACTTATATGTTTCCAACCTCGTGGAAGACCCGGCATCGTTAACTACACAGGACCTTGAGCGGATAAAGCAGATTGCTATTCAAGATCCGATCATCGGAAACCGCTTAATAAACGAAAGCGGAACGGTAGCGGGTATAAACATAGTCGCATCTCTCCCAAATGATCCGGTGGCACAAGACTCAACGGTAAACTTTGTCAGAGCCATGGTGGAAGATTGGGAAGACGAAAACCCACAATTGAAGACGTACCTGTCGGGAAATGTTATGCTCAGTGCGGCCTTTAGTGAGACAGCACAAGCAGATCAACAGACACTGGTTCCATTAGTGTTTCTTGCTTTCCTCATAATCATTGGATTAACAACCCGATCTTTTACGGGTACGGTGGCGAGCCTGATTGTCATTTTCCTTTCCATCTCCTGTGCGCTTGCACTTGCTGCATTACTTGGTATTGATCTTACGGCCGCTTCTGCCAATACACCCATTGTTATTACTACGCTGGCAATTGCGGACAGCATTCACATTCTGATCACAGTTATAGCTACAATGAAGAAAGGTGCAACTAAGCAGGAAGCCATTATAGAAAGTCTCCGGGTGAATTTCTTGCCTGTATTTCTCACCAGCATCACTACAATCATTGGCTTTTTATCGCTAAACACCGGAGACGTACCTCCGTACGCGGACTTTGGAAATATATCAGCTATGGGCATGTTCTTCGCATTCACATTTTCCATTCTCACTCTACCTGCCCTGCTTGCCATTATGCCCATGAGAGTAAAAGTAGAGGAGGAAGAGCAATCCAAACCCGGATTCTACGGTCGATTGTCTGCATGGGTGGCTGGCAATAGAAAAACCGTTTTTGCGGGATCAGTGGCCATATTCATCATTGGTGCTTTTTTTACCTCTAGAAATGAAATAAGCGACCAGGTGTTGGAGTATTTCGATACTCGCATCCAGTTTAGAAATGATTCTGATTTCATCAATCAAAACCTTACGGGAATATACAATCTGGAATTCTCCATTCCTGCGGGCGAATCCGGAGGCATCAATAATCCTGAGTACCTGGAAAATCTCGAAAAATTCAAGGGCTATGTTGAACAGCAGCCTGAAGTCATTCACGTAAGCTCATTTTCTACCATCGCACAAAAGGTAAATAAGGCGATGCACGGAGACAGCACAAGGTATTATACAATTCCATCCAGCAGAGAGGCG
>JBCDHA010000190.1:0-6974 GCA_038750705.1 Bacteroidota bacterium | reverse complement strand
GATTGCATCATCGCATTAAAAAGGCTTTGAAGACGTGTACTGGCTTCCAAATAGTTGGGTGGTTGCGTGTAAAGGTCAACCCACCCGGCTACCGCCATGTCCACTTCCAAATCATACTCTGTAAAGCCTAGAAAAGCCTGAAGAAAATATCGCATTCTCGCCTGAGTTAAATCTCCATTAGCATCGTAGCTCAAATTATTGGCTAGAGGTAATAGATAGGGAGCAAGCTCAATAACGAGCTGTCGGGCGTCTGCACCAACATTATCGAAATTATCTACGATAAAAATTCGTGGATTGATTAAGGGGCTATCCGGATTATCCATGGCAGCTTCATTAAATAATTCCCGAATAAAACGATAACGTTGTGTAAGCCAGTGCGTAGATATCCAGTTTCGGTTATATCGTGGAAACTGGTGATAGGCGCTGTACCCTGCCACCTCGAAGGGCTCATAAAAATCCATGCCCATAGAACCGGCGGAATCGATTAAGCCATCTGTAAAATCATAAAATGCCTCGGTTTGCGTCGCATAGTCGGGTATCTCAATGCCTAAGAAGTTCACCGTACCGACTACCAGATCCAGAGGTGATTTTATTATACCACCAAACTTATCATCATCGACACCTTCAACTGCATCATAAAAATGCTGACTTTTAAAGAGTGCTTTTAATAAAGGTTGTAATTTATAATTTTCGGCTATGAACAGATCAGTCATTTCTTGAATGATAGAATTTTCAATAGCTTCATCTATTTCATAATAAACAAAATACCTATATAACTTCCGACAAAGATGTCGCGATGTTTCCTCTTTAGTAAAAAGTAACTCTACTAACTGATCGATCTCATCCAAGGCGCTTGCTTCAGTGGGTCTGTCATTTTCAAGCAAAAGCGGATCGGGAGAAATTATAAACTCTTCATCATTTTCGCCCAACCGCTTCGAAAAGGTTTTATCACCTTCAGCATGTTGGCCGGCATCATTCGGGTTGCCACGAACGGTTCCTCTTGGTAAGCCGGTATCTTCATCTATAATCGCGAAATCATCATCGGTAGTCCAACCGGACAATACTTCTGCGGCAGCGCGAACATCTTTCTCCGTGAATGTAAAGTAATCGGTAAAACCATCGAGTTCACCTAGAGGTGGATTAGTACCTTCCAAACCTCTACCTATAGAATATAATTCTAATAACTCGCGTCCAAAATTTTCGTTCACATTCCCTTTTACATTATCGCGACCGTCCAAAAAAATGAGCATACCATTATCAATACAGATCTTTTTGGTAAGCATTTTGAAGTTCGCGTCCAACGGAACAGCGCGGTTCAAATCATTCGAAACGTTTTCATCAAAAGCGAAGAGGCGAAGTAACTGACTTTGATAATATAATGCTCTACTATCATTTATTTTCGATACTTTCCCTGTGAAGTAGGTATGGAGAAAGAATGTTACCTTTTCTCTGGTGGAATAGCTCAATTTCTGATCGTCGGGAACAAATACCGGATTTAACATTTGACCTAAAAGCCAACCTTTGAAGTAGCCTTGGCGTGCATTTTCATTCCCATCATCATTTATGCCTATCCATGTATCGCCAATTTCAGGATCAATGGGCGGCATCGGATCAATAACGGGTTGATCATTATTGAAAAGCAAATCTACTGCTTGGTCAACGGTTAGGTTAGCCAAGGTATCTATATCATTCTTTGAGTGGGTAAATGTTGCTCTTCTTAATAGATGTGCGGCCTGTTTTAATTCAAATTCGCCATTGTAGACATCTAGCTCCATACATAATTTTAGTTAAACCTCGAAAATACTCAAACGTATCAGTTAATAGTACATGGATAGTGTTGAGTAACCCATAATGTCGACCAATGAAGGTTTTTGTCTTTTATAGGTCGATTACTACTTTTGATTGCATGAAGATAATCGAATGCCCAAGAGATGCCATGCAAGGGATGGAAGAATTTGTGCCGACTTCCAAAAAGGTGGAATATATCAATCGTTTGTTGAAAGTTGGTTTTGATACAGTGGATTTTGGGAGCTTTGTTTCACCGAAGGCAATCCCTCAAATGAGGGACACATCCGAGGTACTGGCGGGATTGGACTTCAACCAAAGTGATTCTAAGCTTTTAGCTATTGTAGCCAACGCACGTGGGGCGCAGGAAGCGGTAAAGTTTGAGCAGATCAGTTATCTGGGCTTCCCGTTTTCAATTTCTGAGACTTTCCAGCAACGCAATACTAACAAGTCGATTGTGGAAGCTTTAAATACCCTTGACGAGATACAGCAACTCTGTGTAAAGCACAATATGAAATTGGTGTGTTATATCTCCATGGGTTTCGGTAATCCTTACGGAGATCCGTTTGGCGCTGAGGTAGTAAGTAAGTTTACAGAAATAATATACGCGTTGGGTATTCGCATTATCTCCTTAGCGGATACCATAGGTGTGGCCGAGCCACAGCTTATTTCTAAGCTCTTTAAAGAACTCATTCCCGCTTATCCTGATGTGGAATTCGGAGCTCATTTGCATTCAAATCCAAATACTGCTATAGAAAAAGTATCTGCTGCTTATGATTCCGGCTGTAGACGCTTTGATGGCGCCGTCAGGGGATTTGGAGGTTGCCCTATGGCCAAAGATGAGCTTGTGGGTAATATAGCTACAGAGGCTATAGTTTCCTACTTTGAGGGAAGGAGTCTCGATTTGGGAATAAATAGAGGGGCTTTTCATGCCGCCATCCGTTCATCAACCTCTATTTTCGGCTAAAAACGGTCTTTTTAGACATTCTCTTCTTCTGGCACGCCTTTAGTAAACCAGGTAATCAATGAAAGTGATTTACAAGATTTGTTGGCTAATATGTTTAATGACGTGAGGGTGAGTTGACTTTTTTGCTATGTATTTTTTGTGAAGTTGGGAAGTCGGTTAAGCCTCGGAGAAGTCCGGGGCTTTTTCTTTTATCTGTATAGAAAGATCGGATAGGTTTCACCTTTTTGGAAGACATTTTTACCACGCGGCAATTCGATGAATGCGTCGGCATCTACGAGATTCGCCAAATCACCTGATCCATTACCTTTTACAGGAGTGGCAGTCATCAAGCCATCGTTAGTATAGCCTACCTTTACTTCCAGGAAATAGGTAAGATCCGGAGCGAAGGTAACGTCATTGGTTAATGCAGCAAAGGGCTGTGCAGAAGCGGGGTGTTTGATACACAGATCTAGCCAATAATTAAAATAACGATGGGCACATACAAATGATGAAACGGGATTGCCAGGCAACGCAAACACCGCACACTTGTTTTGATACGTACCAAACCAAAATGGTTTCCCGGGCCGTTGCTTTATCTTATGAAATTTCTTACTTACCCCTATTTGATCTAAAGCCTGTGGCAGATAATCGAATTTACCTTTGGATACACCACCGCTTAGCAAGATCACGTCATAAGACCTTAGATAGCCTTGGAGGGTTTCAATAATTTGATCGATGTTGTCATCGAGATGAGCGGTGTCCACAGTAATGCCATACTGAGCTAAGGTGGTTTTTAGTCTGTAAATGTTGCTGCGCCTGATCTGATGGGGAAGTGGGGTCTTATCTATTTCCACTAACTCATCGCCGGTAGATATTACTATGGTTCTTGGTAAGGCAGATACCTTAAGTTCGCTCTTGCCCACCGTAGCGCAGACGCCTATTTCCGGTGACGCTAACACCGTTTCTTTACGGATGATGGTGTCACTTGAATTACGATCCATACCCTTGAAGTGAATATTTTGACGGTAATTAATTTCATCGATATTAACTTTTGCCGTGCCATTAGCTATAGTGACATCTTCATAGCGGATTACCGTATCTACACCAAGTGGCATTATGGCTCCCGTCATTACCTCCAGGCAACCTGAATCTTCAGACATAGTTATTCTAGGAGATCCAGCTGCAGCTATTCCATTGACTTTGAAGGATCTTTGACCTTTCTCAAACTGTGAATACTCTATGGCTATACCGTCCATAGTCACCCGGTCATAGGGAGGAAAGTCCCGGTCTGCTTTTATATCTTCCCGCAACACGCGTCCGATCCCATTTTCCAATACGATAGACTCTATCCCAAAATCCAGGGTATTTTGGCCAAGTATAGCCAATGCCTCTTTAACGGTTATCATTTCTTCCATATACGTTTAACCTCCGATGGTAGCCATGGATTCCGACACAGTGTTATCTCGAAGCCGCTCAGCTTCAAAACCGTCTTTGGCACGCTTTCCAACGGTATATACCAATTGATTTCCAATTTCCTCATCTGACGCACCGGATCGCAGTAAATCTCTGAAGCTAACACCGATATTGCTGTACAGGCAGGTTCTCAGCAGCCCTTGTGGAGTGAGGCGGATGCGGTTACAACTGCCACAAAAAGTTCGGGTATAGGCTGCTATTATTCCAATATTTCCCTTATGTCCATAGGGCTGATAGCTTTGAGAGGTAGAGTTTGGGGGGTCAATACCTTTCTCAAGCTCGTATTTTTCAGATATGTGCGCCAAAATCTTTGAAGACGGCCAAAGCGTTGCGTTTCCTTGTCCTTCGGTGCCATTGAAGGGCATTTCCTCAATGAACCGGACATCTACTTTGTTGTTCCTGGTGAGTTCGACCATAGGTAGAATATCCTCAATATTTCTGCCTTGCATAACTACCATATTAATTTTTACCTTGATACTGCTTTCCAAAAGCCGGTCAAAAGTCTTCATAACGTTGTCAAACTCATTGCGCCGGGTGATATCAAAAAACCGGTTTTTGTCGAGACTATCCAAACTGAGATTTACGGACCTTATTCCAAGGCTTTCCAGCTGCCGCACCTTGTCGGCGGTGAAAGTACCGTTTGTTGTTATGTTTATTTCTTCAATTCCTTCAATCAGTGAAGCCTTTTCAAGGAATTCCATAATGCCTTTTCTGACAAAGGGCTCACCCCCGGTAATTCTTAGCTTTGAGATGCCTAATCCACTAAAAATGAGTAGTAATCGCTCCATTTCTTCGAAGCTCAGCAGGTCTTTCCGGTTGACGTATTTAATGCCGTTCTCCGGCATGCAATAGAAGCAACGCAAGTTACAGCGGTCTGTAACAGCGAGCCTTAAATAGTTAATTTTACGTCCGTGATTATCTACTAACATCGAAAATTACCTTCTTAACAAAGTAGCAACATTAGTGGTTCTAACTTTAAATTATTTAGGGAAAGTAAACAAATTGAATCAATTTAGATGTCAATGGACTTAAAAGACCGATTTCCAATATTTAAAAGTCATCCGGACCTGATTTACCTGGATAACGCCGCTACTACACAGCGTGTGGATAAAGTAGCCGATCTGCTGGATGAAGTTAACCGGAAAGATAACGCTACTATCCATCGTGGGGTGTATGAGCTGTCTGCCAAAGCCACGGCACGATACGAACAGGTCAGGAGCAAGGTGGCCGGCTTTCTGGGCTCGGACAACCCGAACACAATAGCATTTACAAAAGGGACTACCGAGTCAATCAATGTGGTTGCTCGCTCATTTGTAAAAAACCGGCTTAGAGCAGGTGATAACATAGTGGTAACGGTAATGGAACATCATGCCAACTTCGTACCCTGGCAGGTGCTCTGTAAGGAAATGGATTGCGAATTGAGAGTAGCTTCGTTGACTCCTGAAGGCAATATTGATGTATTATCTTTTGAACGATTGGTAGATCAGAGGACCAGGATGGTGGCCGTTACACATATTTCAAATGTACTGGGCACGGTTAATCCCATTGAGCAGTTGATTGAAACCGCACATGCCCAAGGGGCGCCGGTTTTAGTTGATGCCGCCCAGGGTGCCACTCTATATGATCTTGATGTAGCTAAGCTGAACTATGATTTTCTGGCCTTTTCAGCGCATAAGCTGTTTGGTCCATTCGGAGTAGGAATTCTATATGTCAATCCTGAATATATGGGTGATATGCAGCCCTATACCCTGGGTGGCGGGATTATACAAAGCGTATCTGCCGATGAGGTTACATTCCAGTCCTATCCTTTTAATCTGGATGCCGGTACGCCAAATGTTTCAGGGGTACTAGGACTGGGCGCTGCCATCGATTTTCTCAATGAATTAGATCGCTCAAAATGTATAGCGCATGCACATGAACTTGCAAACCGGTGCTTGGCTAAATTAGAGCGTGTCAAAGGAATTAGAATTATGGGAGGCGCTCAAATGCAAAGATCAGGAATTGTGTCCTTTACTTTGGAGAACATCCATCCACACGATGTGTCATCCTATTTGAACGGGGACGGTATCGCGGTTCGGGCAGGGTTACATTGCACACAGCCCTTACATCATTTTATGAAAGCGCCTTCAACGATCAGAATATCTTTTTCAATATATAACACTGATAATGAGATTGATATACTAATTGATTCAATCAAAGATTTAAAAAAATTCTGGGAGCAATGAAGAAGGGGGAATTCAAAAAACTATATAATCAGGAAGTACTAAAGCGCAACAAAAGGCCTTATAACTTTGAGGCTAATGAAGAAGCTGATGTGGTTATAGAAGCATATAATCCATTATGTGGGGATAAATTTAATCTGTACCTGGATGAGGAGAATTCAAGCATAAGATCTGCCCACTTTCATGGTTTCGGATGTGCTTTATCGAAAGCTTCCACTTCACTCTTAATGGAGCTAATTGAAGGGAGAAACAAAGCAGAAATCGTAGCTTTATGTCGTACTTTTTTAGCAGCGGTAGATTCTGGTAGTTCGGAAAGGTTGCAGAACGAAGTACAAAAGGTCTTTGCTGAAATGAAGAATTTTGAAGGCCGGGTGGATTGCGTTACCTTAAGTTGGGCAGCTTTGTACGATAAAATGAAAAATAATGAAGATTAACTTGGTGGCTTTTGGCATAGCACGTGATATTCTAGGTGCTTCAAAAACTGACTTTCACCTTGATGATGATAACACCATAAGTGCGTTAAAAGAGCGGCTGATTCAGAGTCATTC
>JBCDHA010000189.1:0-6988 GCA_038750705.1 Bacteroidota bacterium | reverse complement strand
TTCAGAAGGGGTATGATCCTGAGTCTGCTTAACCCATTGGCCATTCCATTCTGGATTGGAGTCACGGCCTACCTGAAAAACCAGGGATGGTTAGTTTTAACCAGTACTTCAGATAATTTCATGTATGTAGCGGCGATCTCTATAGGTACTTTTAGTCTTTTGGGCTTACTTACGCTTCTGGGTAGCGGTTTGAGTCCTTACTTTAAGCGAAATCAGGTATTCAGAATTATACCAGGGATAGTCTTTATTATTTTAGGTGCCTATGCACTTTATCAACACCTGACAAACTGATGTGGAATATATGGATCGATACGGGAGGCACCTTTACGGATTGCATAGCTTTATCGCCAACAGGACAGCGCAAAAGTTTAAAAATACTGAGCAGCAGTGTGTTACGAGGCATCATTAAAAAAGTCAGGGCTAACCAAGTATTGACTCATTTTTCTTGGCCTGCCGATAACGATATTTTTAAGGGCTTTTCCTTCACCTGCCTGACAACTGGAATTGAAGCCAAGGTTTTATCAGCCGATCTCAATTCCGGGTGGATCACCCTCGATAGCAGCTTCCGACAAGACGAAATCCATGGTGAATTCGAGATTACAAGCAGCGAAGAAGTGCCTGTTTTAGCCGCCAGATTACTTACTTCCACGCCATTAACGGAAGAACTTCCACCACTGAGCATGCGCTTAGGCTCCACAAAAGGCACCAACGCACTGCTCGAAAAAAAAGGCGCGAAAGTAGCTTTTATTACTACTAAAGGCTTTGAAGACTTATTGGTTATTCGTGATCAACAACGACCACATTTATTCGATCTTGACATTAAAACCCCACCGCCAATATACGCACATGTAGTTGGCGTTGAAGAACGAATCGACGGTGGCGGTAAGGTGCTTCAGCCAATAGATATTGACAAGTTAAAATTAGAACTCCTTAATCTGCCTCCTGAAACGGCCATAGCCATCTGCCTACTCAACAGTTATAAGAATAGCGTCCATGAAAAAAAGGTCGGTCACCTGTTGACTCAGATGGGTTTCAGCTCCATCAGCTGTTCCACTGATCTCTCCCGGCAGATCAAGTTGCTACAACGCGCTGATACCACAGTGGTAAATGCCTACCTGGAACCGATCATCTCAGAATATATTCGTGGCATAACTACTAAAATCAAAAAAGGCAGGTTATGGATAATGAACAGTAGCGGGTCAATTGTAGATTCGAAAAAATTTCATCCAAAAGACAGCCTGCTCAGCGGACCGGCAGGCGGAATTGTAGGTGCAGTAGCTGTAGCCAGGAAATCAGGGTTTGATAAAATTATCACATTTGACATGGGCGGCACGAGCACCGATGTGGCCATTTACAACGGAAAGTACGATTACCGTTTTGAAACAAAAGTAGGACATGCAAACATCCAAAGTCCGGGGCTTTACATAGAGACTATTGCAGCGGGCGGCGGTTCTGTTTGTGGATTCAAAAACGGGTTACTAACTGTAGGTCCTGAAAGCGCCGGAGCAAGTCCGGGGCCTGCTTGCTATGGGGCAGGTGGTCCGCTGACGATAACCGATATCAACCTGCTGGCAGGAAGACTTGTACCGGAAGAGTTTGGTATTCCTGTAAACTTAACCGCCGCAGAAAAAGCACTTAACGATCTTATAGAGCTAATACATGCCAGCAATGACGTCACGTACACCAAAGCCGAGCTAATCAATGCGTATACCACTATCGCCAATGAAAAAATGGCTGAAGCCATAAGAAAAATATCATTGGTAAAAGGACATGATCCTCAGGAATACTGTTTAGTCAGCTTTGGTGGCGCCGGCGGACAGCATGCACTCGGTATAGCCGAGGCATTGGGAATACAAACCGTGGCTATACCTTACGAGGCCGGTCTTTTGAGCGCTTACGGTATTGGTGTGGCGGATATTGAAGCCTTTGAAGAAAAACTAATCCTTAGCCCATGGCCTGTATCAGCCATTCAAAACGATTGGAAGGAACTCCAGACAAAAGCATTCCACAAACTCGAAGAAAGTGGTTTTAAAAAAAATGATCTTCAAATAAAGTCAAAATCCTATTATTTGAGATTTGAAGGCCAGGAAAATACTCTGGAAATTGATGCCTCCTCAGAAAACATAATGGAAGCCTTTCAGAATGAATATCAAAAAATTTACGGACATTGGCTTGAAAATCAACGAGTTGAACTAGAGTCAATTAAACTGGTCGCCGCCGCTGGGAGTAAAGCTCATTTGGAAAAAGACACCTTGGCTACGGCTCATTCCCGCATAGCGCCCACGGGCAGTCAGCAAACACTTGCCGGCAAAACCTGGCAGCAGGTGGCTATCTATCAGTGGGAAAAACTACATCCAGGTGCCAAAATTGAAGAACCTTCTATTATCACCAGTAAGAATACTACCCTTAATATCAACCGGGGCTGGTCAATGTACCTGGATAGTAATAACACGGCCATTTTATCCTTAAATGCCGCTACAAAAAAGTATGGCTCTGACTCACAACTAGGTAAGGTCGAGCTTTTTAAGAACCGATACCTTTCTGTAGTAAATGATATGGGTGCCATCCTGCAGCGTACTTCATTTTCTGTAAATGTGAAAGAACGCATGGATTTCTCCTGTGCTCTGCTCGATGCTGAAGGGTTTCTGGTTGCCAATGCACCACACATTCCCGTGCATTTAGGTAGCATGGGCATTTGCGTGCGGAGAGTGGCAGAAGCACTCCCTATGGCAGAAGGTGACATAGCCATTACCAATCATCCGGGTTTTGGCGGATCACATCTACCCGATGTCACACTCATAGCTCCTGTTTTCTACAAGGGAAAACTTATCGCTTATGTGGCTAATCGGGCACATCACTCTGAAATTGGAGGTCAAACGCCTGGCTCCATGCCTGTTAATGCTACGCAGCTGGAAGAAGAAGGAGTAGTAATTGCCCCACAATACATTGTAAAAAATGGAACGGCTCTGTGGAACGACATCAAAAAGCTTTTAGTTAATGCACCTTATCCTACTCGGGCGATTGACGAAAACCTGGCTGACCTTAGGGGTGCGGTGGCTGCTTTGCAAAATGGGATCCAATCCGTTATCCAGCTCTGCAATGCTCATGGTTCGGACGAAGTCACGGAACATTTTCATAAGCTAAAAGAGTATATTGCTAACTGCCTGCATACGTACACTCAAACCTGTTACGGCCGATATACTGCCACCGAATACCTTGATGACGGGTCTCCGCTGCAAGTGGCCGTTCACTTCAATGATAAGATCACCTTTGATTTTTCGGGTAGTGCAACCACACATCCCAGAAACCTGAACGCAACAGAAGCCATCGTGAACAGCGTTGTTCTTTATGTGCTCAGGCTGTTGGTGAAAGAAGATCTGCCTCTCAACGAAGGGTTGTTTGAAAATGTTGAGATCATAAATCCAACCGGTCTATTGAATCCCGACTTTAACCAAACAGTACTGCCGGCTGTGGTAGGCGGCAATACCGAAGTAAGCCAGCGGCTGACCGATACATTGCTAAAAGCTTTAGGGTTAGCTGCATGCAGTCAGGGCACCATGAACAATCTACTGTTTGGAAATGAAAGTTTTGGCTACTATGAAACCATCTGCGGAGGTAGCGGGGCAGGTGACGGTTTCCATGGTCATGATGCTATTCACCAGCATATGACTAATACAAAAATTACTGATCCTGAGATTATTGAACATCGTTATCCGGTGCGTGTGGAGAAATTTGCCGTTCGTAAGGACTCCGGTGGACAGGGCAGGTTCAACGGTGGCAAGGGTATAATCCGTTCTTTTACATTTCTTGACGACCTCCAGCTGACCTTACTCACACAACATCGTAGGGAAGCGCCCTATGGAATGCATGGCGGTGAAGGGGGCAAAGTTGGTGAACAATATCTCGAACAATCGGGAAAACGCATAGAACTTAATAGTATAGCCAATGTAGAGGTAAAAAAAGGGGATAAACTAACCATAAAAACCCCGGGAGGTGGAGGTTGGGGTTCAGGCGGTTATTGATGAGCCTTCTTTTAGAACCTGCAACTTGATGGGATACATCAGCGGAAGTGAATAATTTGGGATTTCATGCCCGATTTGAAAACCAAAGGCTACCGGATAGTCGTACCCGCGTACCTTATCCAGGATGATCTGCTCCAGGCTTTGCCCAAAAGGAATCCGGGTATCTTTTATCTGTGAGAAATCTCCAATTACAAGGCCTTTCAATTGATTCAATTTACCCGCTCTTTTAAGTTGGACAAGCATCCGATCTATTTTATAAAGGTATTCGTCTATTTCCTCCAGTAATAGAATTCTTCCGGCGGTATCAATTTCTGAAGCCGTACCCAGGCTATCCGCAACCAATGACAGGTTTCCTCCTACAATAGGCGCCTCGGCTTTCCCATCTCGGTTAGAGGTATGATAAGCTGCAGCTACACCAATGTTATGCTCGAAAAGAAGTGCTCTCAAACTTTCTATAGAACCTTCAGCATCAAAATAATCAAATTGTACCGGCATAAGCCCATGCACACTGACCAGACCTAATTTGGCCAGTGCCAAGTGTAAGGCAGTAATATCACTAAAACCAACAATCCATTTGGGGGTTTTTAGCATGGGTTTCAGGTTCAACTGGTCCAGGATGCGGGTTACGCCATAACCACCCCGAGCACAGAAAATACACTTGATTTCCGGGTCGTTGATAAAGTTTTGCAGATCATTTAGCCTATTTTCATCTGTACCGGCAAAGTACCCATGGGTACCAAACAGCGAGGACCCTTGCCTAACCTCGAGCCCCCATAAGTTAAAGGTAGCCAGGGCCTGCTCGACCTGATCAGGCTTTATGAGTCTTGAAGGAGCTACCATGCCCACAGCATCGCCGGGTTGTAAGGGTGGTGGTAAGATCACAGAATTAAGGTAGCTAAAAGAAATGAAAGTACAGAAACAAAAAAAGCCGTCTTTCGACGGCTTTCTGTGGGTTTTGAGGGATTCGAACCCCCGACCCCCTCGGTGTAAACGAGGTGCTCTGAACCAGCTGAGCTAAAAACCCGATAGCAACATTTACGCCCTTTTGCGAAATGGAATGCAAATGTAGTATAGTTTTTATTTTTTCCAACTATCAATACTTGTAAAAACATAAAATTTAATTGTTGGTACCGACTAAATTTTATGAACAAGAAAATAGTGCCTTTAATAGATCTCTCTTTAAAGCTGAAAACTACCCGCCATTTGGCGGAAGTACCTAAGAACTGCCCTTTAAGAGAATTCAAAGGGTGTTTTAAACAAATGTTCCAAATTAAAAAATCCTTTCTCAGACGCCATTAAAATTTAATCCTTTCTTTCCCGTTCACCGTTTATCATGCTAAACTTGTAGTTTTCCGGAAAGGATCAAGTCCTTATTTTTTAAACTCCATCAGTGAAACGGGTCCTCAAAAAAATAACCATCTATACTCTATTAGGTGCACTCACATTTGTGACGGGTATGGTCATTGCTACATTTCTTTATAAGGATCAACTCATTAATCACTTCATCAGGGAAGCGAATAAGAGCCTGAATACACCCATAGAAGTACAGAAAATATCAGTATCCACTTTTAACAACTTTCCCGAATTAACGCTCGTGTTTGATGAAGTAATAATCGAAGAAAGTTATACGAACAGCAGCTATCCGTTATTGGAGGCAGAACGTCTTGAATTTACCTTTAATCCGTTGGACCTTTTAGAGGGCCGATACCAGGTGGGCGCCATACGAATTATACAAGCGAATTGTCACTTCAAGCTGAATGATCAGGGACAAATCAATTATGCAATATTCAAATCTAAACCAGAATCTGGTGAAGAAAAGGTAGTCTTTAATCTGTCTCAGGTTTTTCTGGAGGGTGTGAATTTTAAATACACAAATCAGCTCACATCAATGACTCTTGACATCAGCGCTCAAGAGGCGAAGGCCAGCCTTGAAGCAAGGGGCAATATATATAATATTGTTACCAACGGTAATTTTCATGTTGCCAAGCTCAATGTTGCTAACAAGAGTTGGGTCGCCAATAAGGCCCTGAACCTCGACGCTGAAATTACCTATGATGACAGTTTAAAAGTGGTAAAGTACTCCTCTTCTGATTTTAAGTTGGGTAATGGCCAGTTTTCAGTAAACGGTGGCTACAGTTTTAAAGACAAGGCCGATATCAACCTGAAAGTAGCAGGTCGCAACACGAACATTCAAACGCTGCTGTCGCTTCTTGGCACGAAGCAGCAGGCTAAGTTCAACAAATATAGGAGCAGCGGTGAGGTGTATTTTGATCTTACACTTAATGGTCCAATCACCAAATCAAAGTCCCCGACATTAAAAGTTGATTTTGGACTGAAAAAAAGTGAATTAAATTATCCCGAAAACAACGTTACCATTTCACAAGCCTCATTGGTTGGCAATTTTACAGGCTTAGATATTGTCAGGCCTGAAACTTATACGCTAAAACTCAGGGAGATTGAGGGAGTGTTGGAAAATCGCGACTTCAAAGCCAGTCTGGACTATACCAACTTTAACGATCCAAAACTCAAATTAGAACTGGAAGGTGATTTTGACATCAATTCGGTTACCAGCTTCTATGATTTTAATGGCTTAGAAGCTGCAGATGGCGATGTGGCCATTAATATGTTATTTGAAGGTCGTTTAAATGACCTCAAATCAAAATCAAGCGCTGCTAATATTATAACCTCAGGCGATATACTAATGAAGGACCTATCGCTGACATTGGAAGATATAAAGTTACCACTTTCAAACCTCAATGGGAATCTGCTATTCAACAACAGTGACATCGCTCTTTCGGAGGTAAGCGGATATTTGGGCAGCAGCCATTTTAAGCTTAACGGGTTTTTTAAGAACATTCTTGCCTATCTCGTCTTTAGCGATGAGCCATTAGGTATAGAGTCGCGGCTGGAATCTGATTTCATAGACCTTGACGAGTTGCTAAGCACTGGTAAGAACACAGATAATG
>JBCDHA010000188.1:0-7007 GCA_038750705.1 Bacteroidota bacterium | reverse complement strand
GTTTCAATAGAACCTAACCGGAAAAGAGAATAAGCTTACACGCTAACATTAACCAAAATAAACAGAATACTATGAACTACATCATTACGGGTGGTAACTCGGGCATTGGTCTGGAGCTAACCAAAAAACTGCTCAAAGCCGGCCATCATATTGGCCTCATTGTAAGAAACGAGCAGCGAAAAGACGAAACCATTAATGAGTTGGGTTCAGACAAGCTCGATTTTTTTTTCGCAGACCTCAGCGATCAATCAGCTGTACGTCAGGTTGCCAGTAATATAAAGGCAAAATGGGATCACTTAGATGGACTCTTCAACAATGCCGGTGTATTGCTTGATAAAGCATATACCTCTAAGCAGGATAATGAAATGCACTTCGAAATAAATACGCTTTCACCCTATCTGCTCACAACCGAGCTAAAGCCACTGCTCGAAGCAGCTAAAAACCCTTTTGTTGTAAATACGCTTACCGGAGACTTACATAAGCGAAAACTTGAAGTAGATTCGTTAAAAAAACCGAAGAAGTTTGTGAAGTTGATGGGCCCTTATGTGCAGTCAAAAGCAGCGTTATTATTACTAATGAACAATTTATCGGGAAAGTGGCCTGATATCAGAATAGTAGGCGCTGACCCTGGACCAAATAAGACAAAAATGACTGCAGGAAGCGGAATGCCGGGGTGGCTCTTACCCATTCGTAACTTACTTTTTGCGAAGCCCACTAAAGGCGCCCATAAGATCTATCAAACTGCATTTGATTTAAATTTTACCAATCAATCCGGCATTTATGTTTCAGGTGGAAAAGTAGTACCTGTAAAACAGATACTTTCAGAAAAGGAAACTGAAAAAATCTTATCCAACATCAATTAATTGCGGAACAGATCTTAAAACTCGCTGCATGGAAATAGGAATAGACAGCTTCGCTGCTGCTACAATCAACCCTGATACAGGATCATTTTCTGATCCTGTCAAGGACGTACATGAGCTTTTGGAGCGCATGGTTTATGCTGATGAAATGGGTTTTGATTCTTTTGCAATTGGGGAACACTATCGGAAAGAATTTTTAGACTCGGCTAACGCCATTATCCTGGCTGCCGCTGCCGCCAAAACAAAAAATATACGACTTGGAAGCGCCGTTACCGTACTTAGTTCAGCCGATCCGGTACGCGTATTTCAGAACTTTGCCACACTGGATTTAATTTCAAACGGAAGAGCCGAAATGGTGGTGGGGAGAGGGTCTTTTATCGATTCATTTCCACTCTTCGGATTGGACATTCACGACTATGGCGATTTATTCGAAGAAAAACTGGAGTTACTGCTCAAAATTCGTGATAATGAAGTAGTTACGTGGAAGGGAAGGTTCCGTCCACCACTGAAAGATCAACCTATATATCCGCGCCCTATTCAGAAGGAGATCCCTATTTACAGAGGTGTTGGTGGCACTCCTGCTTCATTTATAAAAGCCGGCCAACTAGGTGTACCGTTGATAGTAGCCGTAATAGGTGGCGAAACCGAACGCTTTCAGCCCCTGGTAAACCTTTACCGTGAAGCATATGACGCTGCGGGGCATCCCAAAGAAAAAATGAAAATAGGGTTGCATTCTTTAGGTTTTGTGGCCGATGACCATCAAGGAGCTTTGGACACCTATTTCCCAGGGTATGCCAAGATGTTCAATAAGGTAGGCGAGGAAAGAGGCTGGTCACCAGTAACGCGTAAGGGTTTCAATGCCCAGAGTGATGAATATGGTGCATTAGTAGTAGGCGACCCTGTGCGCGTATCAGAAAAAATAATTCGCCATAGCAAAGCATTAGGCGGTGTAAATCGATTCACTTTTCAAATGGACAACCCTTTGCTAACTCACCGGCAACTAATGAAATCTATTGAATTAATTGGTAAGGAGGTAATACCCAGAGTCAAAGAATATTTAAATTAATTTCCGAATAAATTTTGGCAGGAATCCATTAGATTGCCCAATATGAAAAAGCTGGCCTACAGTTGCATTGGCATCGGAGGAGTGCTTGCCCTTCTTATCCTGGGACAGAGCATCCTAATTCCTTTTGTTTACGGTTTGGTACTTTGGTTCTTAAGCCGATACTTCAAAAATTTATTGCATAAGGTCCCCCTTTTCAAGAATCGGGTACCCAATTGGCTGATCAATACATTTGTATTCGCACTTGTCCTTGTAGGGCTGAGTTTGGTTTCGGGTTTAATTACCAGGAATATAGCGGCCTTATTAGAAAACAGTAAAATTTACAAAGCCAATCTTGAGCAGGTACTTAAGCTGATCAACACCACCTTTCAAATTGATTTGACACAACAGATATCCACATCATTAGAGACGTTCGATTATGCTACGATTCTTGGGAATATTGCCGATGCTCTCTCAGGTGCGCTAGGAGATTTTATCATGATAATTTTATACGCGGTCTTCATTTTCTCTGAAGAATCAAGCCTTTCTAATAAAATCAAAAAGCTGTTTAGCGATGCCAAGCAATATCAAAGGTCCACAGCTATCTTAAGTAAGATCAATGACGCATCAAGTGACTATATACGCCTAAAAACGTATGTAAGCCTGATTACAGGACTAGTTGGTTATGTTTTCCTGGAAATAATGGGAGTGGACGCACCTTTTTTTTGGGCTTTCCTAATGTTTGCACTTAACTATATACCAACTGTGGGCTCGCTGATTGCCACGTTATTTCCAGCGTTTTTCAGCCTGGTACAATTTGGAGAGTTTACTCCATTCATAATAATACTTACCGTGTTAGGTGTTATCGAATGGTTCATTGGAAATGTTATAGAACCCAGGCTTATGGGCAAATCGTTAAATCTTAGCCCCTTGGTCACTATCCTGGCCCTGATTATATGGGGGCAGATTTGGGGCATTACCGGCATGCTGCTCAGCACACCTATAACTGTAGTTATGGTCATCATTTTCTCACAATTCCAAAGTACAAGATCCGTTGCCATTCTGCTATCTGAAAATGGAGAGATAGATGACATTAATGATGCCGAACTGAAGGAATGAGTTAACCATCATGGATGCCGTGAAAAATTGTAAATAACTACCAGGAAGGGATTTTCAGTTGTACAATCCTCCTGGTGTATCCAAACACTTAAGCCTTACCGAATTAAAGATGAAATTAAGGCAGGTTACTCTTTTCCAGCTCAAAATACCTGCATTTTTTCAACAGATCCATTAAAACTTCAGACCTACCTGACCACCATCCGGCAACGAGGGGATTTTGATGCTCGTTCCGATAGCATTATTGAGCTCTTTAATAAAGTAGCCGGCTAAAAGTGGCGATTCTTTTTCCAGATTTTGATGAATAAAGAAATAAAGGTTTTTTAGCCCCTGTTGTTTCCATAGCTGAATACGCTCAATCCAATCGTCTAAGCGGCTATAATCACTTTCATGGTTTGCGCCTACGTAGCGAACAAAAGCGGAGGTTGTGGTAAGGCGCATGTGCATAATGTCTCTCCTACCTGCCGAGTCAACGATCATATTAGTGATGGCGTGACCCTCAAAAAGGGCATAAAGTTCCTCTGAAACATCATTTTGGTTAAACCAATCGGTGTGCCTCAGCTCGATGGCCAAAGGCAAGTCATCGGGAAACTGATCTATAAATGCTTTCAGACGATTAAAATTCTCTTCTTTAGGCCCAAAATTATCATGTAATTGAAGAAATAGCATGCCTAACTGATCACCAAAGGCCTGGATACCCAATAGATAGTCTTCAAGATAGCCCTGATAGCCGTCAGACAAGCGTTTAATATGGCTGATATACCGGGGCAGCTTAGGGAAAAACATAAAACTGTCCGGTGTTTTCTCTTTCCATTTAAGAATCTGATCTTCACTATACAAATTATAAAAGGTGGCATTCAACTCTATAGAATTAAATTCATTGGAATAATAGCCCAACTCATCTTTAGTTCCTCTGGGGTAAAACCCTTTAAGATCCTGTTTATTCCATTTGGCGCAACCCACGCTTATATTTTCCAGCGGTTCCTTGTTGGTGGCCAGTACTCTGGTCGTATCGGTATGGTCTTGAGGCAGGGTAAAATCTATATCCTGGGGATTATCTACTTTTCCAAATTTCATGGCAAATTGCTTTACATGCGTTAATAACCCAATTTAATGGGGTCTCGCAACTAAATATACTTAATGCAGTAAGACTAACCCAAGTCTTTGTTATTTATACATTCAACGGAAATTGGATTTCCAATAAATATGAGTTTCATTTGATGGAGAAGCCATTATATCTTTATATTTTTCGTCTAGAATAATACTGGTTGGAACCTATACTTAATCTCGAATACCTGCAGGCAACCTTTCCTGAGGGGTCACATGTTACTTTAGACAGAAATACTATCATAGCGCGGCCGCATCAAAAGGTTACAAAGTTCTCTTGGTTACTAAAGGGCACCGTTAAATACTACATGCCGCTTGAGCGAAGCACTAAAGAAGTATTAGTCAGTAAAATTAGCGCCCCCTTTATGCCCGTTGGCTGGGGTGGCCTCAACGCGCCGTACCGCTTCGGAATGAAAATTAAGGTGGCCAGTAAAACAGCTACTTTTTTCAACATTGAGCTAACAGACTCTTTGATCCGGATACTGTCTAAGAAAAATCCATTTTTATTGAAAAATATCTGCGTTCATCTTTATCACCAGCTCGGCCTTAACCTAGTAATGCAGGGAGAAAAACTGTCGCCCAGAATTATTAAAGATGAAACTGCCTATGAAAACTACTTTATTTCACCTGAATCTAGTATTGACGAAGTTACCCACCTCTTCTTCAGATCGCCATTTCTGAGTGAATTTTCTGAGGCACAAGTACAATCTATGGCTGTGCTGGCAGAACGGAGAGATTATGAACGAGGTGAGGTAATCATTGGACAAGACACCTACTCTGACGGATTGTTTGTAGTCATTCAGGGTGAAGTGGCCATTCGCAGAATAGAGCAGGAGAATCAGATCAATATGCGCTCCATCTCTTCTCCCGGGTTTTTATTTGGCTGGTCTTCACTTATTGACCGGATCGCCATCTGTGAAACCATAACTACCACTAAAACATCGGCCTATTTCATCCCAACTACTAAGCTGATTAATCTCTTAAAGGCAGACCAAAAGTTTAGTGCGCTTTTCTACCTCCGGCTGATCTGGTTGATTGGGAATCAATTGAATATTTCCTTTACCCGTTATCTAAACCTAAAGCTTAATCACGACGTGCTGGCCACCCAGAACCTGCTCTACAATGCCAAATCACGGCTCAAGCTATCTTCTTCTTTGCATCAAATTCCTCACCTGCTGGAGAACAACGCTACAAAACCAATGGCCTTCAGCATTCTGCATGAGCTAAACAAATCGGGCATATCCCTTGAGAAACATATTGCTTCCATCTGTCTTGATTTACTAAAGAGAGAGGAGGAGGAAACAAAGTTCATAAGAAGACTCCAAAATATTTATGAGGTTGTCGCCGAAAAAAACCAAGGGAAAGAACCTGCTATCGTTAGAAAAGAATGTGCAAAAGCAACAAAGGAAGTCTTTGAACATCTGCACTACGTCATTGAAGGTCAGGAAAACCTGCCTGCCAAAGCGGGGCATATTTTTATCTATAATCACCTGGTGAATTCACAGTACTATACCCTTGGCAACAATTTTCAGATCACACTCGACTCACACTTCATAAGTAGTCTACTATTAAATGAGGCCTATGGCGACCCCGGTATTCGTACGGTACGTATTGGTAAAGGACACGAATACGGCCATCAGGACTACTATGAGCGCCTGGGTTACATAAACGTCTATACAAAGGAATCGGATACTATTGATCCGAATTTAAAAAGTACTACACGCAGCGTTTTTTACACTCAGGCCAACCAATTTCTCGATGAAGGATATAACTTAATTATAAGCCCTGAAGGCACCAGTTATCGTACCGAAGAGTCCCCGGGGCCATTTAAGACCGGCGCATTTCGCCTGGCGGCAGGCCGAGATCCTATGCCGTTAATTGTGCCTATTGTACTCTGTAATTTTGATCGAAGAATTCAGAACAATACATTTTATTGCAAAATTTTAACACCCATTAATTTAAACCAACATCCCCAACCCATAGATGAGGACGCGCTGAAAAAGTTAATTGCCGACACCGAAATCAGATATATAGACGAAGTAAAGCAGGCGAGAAAAAAGTTTGATTTCAACAGCTCTAAAGAAGCTATTTATGAATGAAGCAGAATTGGAAATATGGCGTCAAGAAATCAGCTTTTTAAAACAAAGAGTAAAAGCTCATAAACATACCCCTGACTTAATTGCATTTTACGGCAGTTCTTCCATCCGGCTCTGGGAAACTATGAGTAAGGACTTAGCACCTTACAAAGTGATTAACCTGGGGTTTGGGGGATCTACTTTTGGACTGTGCAGCTACTTTTTCGATGAAGTATTTGAACATTTTACTCCCAGGGAGATCGTGTTATATGGTGGTGATAATGACCTAAGTAAAATTTCACCCAGAGAAACCCTAACCAACCTAAGAGCGCTTATCTCAAAGATTATTAAGAAATATGACAAGCCTACACTCTCTCTTATCAGTATAAAACCCAGCCCTGAACGCGCTTATTTGCAAGAGCAGATATTACTGCTGAACGAAAAACTAAAGAAAATTATTGAAGCTGCACCCAACGGACGTTATATTGATATTCATCCTCAAATGCTAGATCAAAAAGGAGACGCTATTCCTGAGTTGTTTATGGAAGATCAGCTACATATGAACCCGAAAGGCTATAAGATATGGAAAGAAGTAGTGATTGATCACTTGAAACAACGTTTTAACGGGCAGGGATAAGCACAAATCAGGTCAAGATCATCACAGGTTGTGAAGTATTTTAACAGGTGTCACCAAGCTTTTTTCTGATAATATATTTCTACTAAAACCTATATTCCCTAGTAAGGGAGCAACGGAGCTTTCGTTATTAAAATATTGTTTTGTTATATGTAGGACTCACTTGAAAATTC
>JBCDHA010000187.1:0-7019 GCA_038750705.1 Bacteroidota bacterium | reverse complement strand
CTTCAAGACTCAATAGTAAGGCCCATTTTGTATCGTGGTATGACTGATTTAAACCATTTACCTGTTAAGGAAGCGAAACAAAAATTTATTGCTATTGTATTACCGGCAGTGCTTATAGCCAAGCATACAATCGCTGAAGAGCGGAAACAAATTAGAAGGCTTTCTAAAGAAGAATCCTGGTCGGCCGCAGATTCTTCCTTCTACAAAGACCGCAAGCAATTGTACAAAGCAGGGGGTGTTGATGATTTGCTTAACCGGATGATCACCCATCCTAACAGCATTATACTGGCACAGGCGGCGGTTGAAAGTGGGTGGGGTTCTTCACGGTTTTTTAAAGAGGGACGTAATCTGTTTGGAGTATGGGCCTATAGGTCTGATGAACCCAGGATAGCAGCTGGTGAAGCCGATGTCTACTTACGTAGCTATGACGACATATCTCAGTCCATTACTGACTATTTCCTTACCATTGGCCGTGCCAGACCTTACCGGCAGTTTAGAAAAGCCCGGGTGCAATCTCAAAATGTTGATGAACTCCTGCCCCACTTAAAATATTATTCCGAAAGAGGAAAGGCATACATAAATCAGCTTAAAACAATAATACGCCAAAACAACCTCACTCAATATGATGGCTATATTATTGATAAGAGGTACTTTTTTTAGAAGGGACTAAGTTGCTTATCGGAAAAACTGCTAAGACGTATGTTGCCGTACTCTGGATATACTTGGTCAGGCGTGCCTTGTAGCCTAAATGAAATACACTTGAGCTTACTTGTCCTTTACCATCTTTAAAGAAAACAATACCAAAACCAACATTACAGCAACTATAACCAGCCAAAACCACCATTGGCTTTCAAACAATGGTTGAGTACCGGGCTGCGGTTGGGAGATAATTTGCTCAGCGCCGAGTTCTACCGATTTCAGGTCACCCGGAATACTGGATTTAAAATTCTTAATGTCATAGTCCGGCTTTCTCACATTTTTATTCCCATATAAAAGATAGTAATTCCCTGGCGACGCAAATCGCGCAATCAGTACGGAAACTTTACCTACCGCCTTCACTCCCGGAACGGTTAGAGGTCGATTATCGTTGTTATCAATAATTATTTTTAGCTTATCGGCGACTGTGGGTGGAAAGTGGAACGCATTATTTTCTAAAGAACTCAATGTACCTCTGTAGAGCGTTTGATACTTATGCTGCCATCCTTTTTCCGTATTAAAGCTGTCTTTTAAAAACTGAATAGTAACGCTCCGATAATAATCCAAAGAATCGGCCACTTCAACAGCTATAGTTGACATAGGTACGGGTAATTCAAAATCAACGGTGATCACCGTTTCCTTGGTTTTACGGTCATTATTCACGCTCATATTTACCGGTACATAGTCACGATACTTCTCTTGCTGCACCAGGGTCCTGCTCAAACCGGCGCTTATAAAGTCAGGGTTTTCTTTGGCAGGGATGAATAAGCGATAATAGCCAAACTGGGACTTTAAAAACTTTAGAGTTGTAAATTGGTAATCAGTCAGACTGTTTTTGATGGAGACGATGCGATAGTCTTCTAAAATAGTAAACCACTCCTTTTGATCCTGGCTGCCTTCTAAAGCTACTTTGAAATCAAAGTTTTCCTGGCCCAGGTCAACCCTTATCTTATCAATTGATGCATTTGGATCGACCTTAAACGTGTAGTAAAATCCGTCATCACCGGTGGTTTGATTGATTATGTCAAAATTTACTTCTTCATAACTTCGGCTCGCCTTTTTTACTAAATAGGGTACTTCAAGGGTATCCGCACCATTGACTTCGATAATCCTGATGTCTATCAGCTGTGGAGATACCTTTCCATAGACGTTATCGGGAAGATCCAAACTATGCCATTGATCGGTAATACCGCTAATTGACCTTTTGTAGCCGTAACCCCCAAACTGAGCCTTAGCGCCGTCGATAGTAACCAACAGCAGGCAGGTAATAATAAGAATTCTATTTCTCATTCTCTTCAAAAATCAAATGCTTGTATTTGTTATATAGAAATGAAATAATCAATAGAAAAACTCCCAGGCATACAAAAACAATGGTTTTTGATATGGTATTTAGATCGGCGATGTCAAAGAAAAATAATTTAAGCAGGGTTAATCCAAACAAGGCTATAGCTGCAATGCGCAGGTATTTTCTTTTTTTCCAGATTCCGGCAGCGATTAAAGCTATGGAGTAGATACCCCAAAAAATACTCAGACTTAAACGATAAGAATTTACCTTACCATACAAATCCATCACGTTCAGCAGCTCACTACTCATCACCCATAGAACAGTAACGACAACAAGCAACTCAAAGGGTATTTCAAGATTTATCTTAATTAAGCCTTGCTTTATCTGCCGGTAACACGCGGTTAGCAGCATAACGGGAAAAATAAGGGAAACATACCTAATACCCAGATGAAACCAACCCCGGTTATAAAACTCAGTCAGATTTTGACTTAAGTAGCTCTCTCTTAATTCGCTGAGCATATACAAGCCTGAAGTCAGATAGCTCAAGATAGCCAGGCCACCCATAATTAGACCTGCTGCAGCCAAAATGGGATGCTTGATCTTTTTGATATTATAGAAAAGCAGCAACGAGAAGAACAACAGGGTATAACAAATATTCCAGATGTTACCCATAGTAAGTAAGTCGTAGTTCTGCTGTTTCCCATTTAAATCCGGTATTGTGGATTCCAAAAAACGAAGAACCCAGTAATTGGCCAGTTCAAGGCGAAAAGTATTAAATAGAGCTATTAAAAACAGAGTAGGCAAGCCATAAAGAGCTATTTTTCCCATCAAATGCCCTTCTTTTAAAGCTGAGCTGAAGTCCTTTCTTAGATTTATGTAAGTAATGAACCCAAAAGAAAGCGTCACTAACAGAGAAGATAGGAACCCTATGTTAAAAAAGGGTGTGGTAAAAACCAGGTCAGCTTCAAAATAGGTATGAATGGTATTGTCTTCCCAGTCTTGCAGTAAGCTGAAAAAGCCAATGACCATTAGTATGTAAGATAGTTTTTCATAAACCGGCTCATCCTTAGTGCGACCGATCCAGAAAAGTAGCGCAGCCTCACCGGCCCAAAGGAGGGTTACCCAGCTACCGTCTAGCTGTACCGGAATAGTAATAGTAACAAATACGATAACCAGCCCGGCTACAAAATAAAACAGGTTCTTATCGGCTAAATCTCTTTTATGCAGCATAAGACCTACAATGAAGTGTATAATAGCATTGGCCAAAGCAAAAACGCCAAGTAATTGACTTCCTATGGCATGGTCCTCCAGGAAGTAATAACCAAATGAGAAGAAGATAAAAGAGTTAAGCAGTAACAGAATAATGTCATAAACTTTAAATTTCTGGCCCTTAACCACCTTATACGCCAGTAAAATGGCATAGAAAATAAGAAAGAAAATGGTGCTGAATATGAGGCCGACAGCCAAAAATTCCTCAGCCCGATAATCTCGTGCAGTCCAAACCAAAAAAATCAGCCATGTAAGTGAGAAAGCGGTATAATAAAGTTTTTTCCAGTCTTTTTTAAAGGCAATAAATAAAATGCCGCTATTTATAATGGTCATATAACCCAAAAGAACAGTAATGTTACCGCTGCCAGTGCTTAACAGGAACGGAACCGCATACGCGCCTACTAATCCTATATGTGCAATAACCTGAATATTGTATTTTATGGCGGACAAAACAGCAAATACGGTAAACACTAACATTAAGGCAAACGCCAGTGGCTGGGGAATTAGGCCATAGAAATCGTAGGCCGCATAGGAGATAAAATAAAGGATGGCGATGGCCCCACTTAAAAGCACTGCACTGAAATTTTCATACTTATCTTTAAGCTTGATGGCAAATGCTATTAAAACCAGCCCCGAAAGATATCCTAATATAATTCTGGTAAGCGGGTTAATGAGGTCATTATCGATGGCGTATTTCGCTCCTACAGCCACACCTAATACGATGATAGCAATACCAATTTTATTGATGAGGTTTTCACCAATGAACTTCTCCCAGTTTTTGGCCAGAACTGACGGCTTTTGTTTTGGACGAACACTTGCGGCTTCACTAGCCTTAGCCATGGTCTTGAATGCCGCTACGGGTCTTACTTCAGGTTCAGGATTTTGAGGTTCTGCTTCTTGTTCCTGCGGTGAATCCTTCAGCGCTTTAATTTCACCTCGTAGTTGTATCAACTCCTGAGAAATACCATTTTGCCGATCCATCAATTCAGCCAACCGACTGAATAGCTCGTTTATTCTACTTTCAGACATACGAAAGCAATAAACGACAAAATTTACCGGGAATCAACTTCTTTATACCCCAACCAACCTTACTTATAGAGCTAATTCTACCAATCTTCTGCCTCAATAAGCAAAAAGTGATAGAATGAGCTCATTAAGCGTATTAATGCATTATTTGGTTTCGATGTTGTTTATAGTCGTCTTGTACCGGCGCCCTTACATTGACGTTTTGAAAGTCAATTTTCCATCTGGCTGTGCTCTTTGATCAGTTGTTCCTGAATATTGGCCGGTACAGGAGCATACTCTGCAAACCTTTTTTTGAAACTTGCCCTTCCCTGTGTTAATGAACGTAGTGATGTAGTATAGCGATCAAGTTCAGCCAAAGGAGTTTTCGCTTTGATCAACTGATATTGTCCTTGTGTTTCAATACCGGTGATTGTCGATCTTCGGGTTTGCAGATCAGTCATTACATCGCCCATAAGTTCTTCGGGCACCAAAATATCTATTTCACCTACGGGCTCCAGAATTTTTGGATCAGCCTTAATAAAGGCCTGTTTAAACGCTCGCATACCAGCAATTTTAAAGGCAATATCGTTAGAGTCTACAGCATGCATCTTACCATCGTAGACAATAACCCTGACATCTCGCACATAAGAGCCGGTAAGTGGACCTTCTTTCATTTTTTCCATTACACCCTTCAAAATGGACGGCAAAAATCTAGCGTCAATAACTCCACCAACAATGCAATTATAGAAAACAAGCTTACCGCCCCAGGGCAAGTCAATTTCATCTTTGTTCCGAATACTGACGCCGGTAGGTTCGGGCATACCTTCATAATAAGGTTCTACCTTCATATTTACCTCACCAAACTGCCCGGCGCCACCAGATTGCTTTTTATGACGATAGGATGTATCTACGGTCTGCTGTATAGTTTCACGATAGGGAATCTTTGGTTTTACAAACTCCACCTGTAAGTGGTAAATGTTATCGATCATCCATTTGACCATAGCTAAATGCAGTTCGCCTTGCGTGGAGATGAGTAACTGCTTCAGTTCCGGCGAAAACTCATAAGCTACCGTAGGGTCCTCCTGATGGATTTTCTGCAATACCTCACCAAGTTTTTCATCATCCGAGTTGTTATTAGCTATAATGGCCATCTGCATCTTAGGCTCGGGAAATTCAATGGGCTGTACACCTACATTAATGTTTTTGCCACATAAGGTATGATTGGTTTCCGTAGACTTTAGCTTGAGTGTCATGCCCAAATCTCCTACCACCAGCTTATTGATGGGGTTTCGCTTATGGCCGTCTACAATAAAAAGTTGGTTGATACGCTCCGTTTCACCCGTTTGGTGATTAATTAATTCATCGCCGGCGTTCACCTGCCCTGATATCACCTTAAAAAACGACATCTTACCTAAGTTTGGCTCAATAGCTGTTTTGTAGACAAAAAGCACTTCGGGGCCGTCAAGGGCATGGGGTAATTCCTTACCATCTTCTAAGCGTTCGGGTTGGATATCTACAGATGACGGAGCCACGTTATCAATGAAACCCATCATACGGCCGCTGCCCATATCATTTTTGGCAGACACACAAAAGATGGGGAACACCTCGTGATTACGCATACCAATTTTCAAACCCTGCCGCATTTCATTCTCATTTAATGTGCCTTTCTCAAAATACATCTCCATCAGCCCTTCGTCATTTTCGGCGGCCTTTTCTACCAACTCATTGTGCAATTGATTGGCTTTTTCCACTTCACTTTCAGGAATTGGGAGCTTTTCCGGCTTCCCACCTTCTGGTCCAAACTTGTAGTACTTCATTTTGAGTAAATCGATGATGCCATTAAAACCCTCTCCTTCATTGACCGGGTACTGCATAACGGTAACTGCCGAACCAAATTGGTCCTTAACTGACTCCACAGTGGCTTCAAAATCAGACTTGGGATGATCCAGTTGATTAAATGCAAACAAAGTAGGCTTTCTAAATTGGTCCACGTAGTTCCAGGTAAGCTCCGTTCCCACTTCTACTCCATGTTGCGTGTTGATCACAAATACGCAGGTATCCGCCACCCGCACTGCTGAAGCCAGTTCACCAACGAAATCATCCAGGCCCGGGGTATCTATAATGTTGATCTTATAGTTACGCCACTCTGTGTGGAGCAAAGTGGCGTAAACTGAACTTTCCCGCTCGTGTTCGACCTCATGGTAGTCGGACACCGTGTTTTTATTTTCAACAGTTCCTCTCCGGTTGATCAGCCCGGCTTCAAATAGCATGGTTTCTGCCAACGTGGTTTTACCCGATTTGGGACTACCTAACAGCACAATATTTTTTATGTGTTTCTCGTCAAAGACTTGCATAGTTAATGGAGGTATGGTGATACATGAACAAAATAATGAGCTAAGTCATCGTGGATAAATGTAGAATGCCCATAATATATAAAAGCTGTCATTCGTCAGGTATTCAGTTGAGTTTTTACTGTCTATTCGTAGTTTAAAGGGATTAGTTTCCCTAACCGGGTAATTCGGTATACGATGTCGTTCTTAAATAAGAGTTTTCCCCTGGGAAAAAATTTTATTACTGGCGTCCGAGAAAAGTTTTTTTGATTTGGAATAATTCGCTAAAAACACCCTTTAAATTCCCTAAAGGGCAGTTCTTAATTACTCCCTTTAGGCTGGGTTAGTTTTCAGCTTTGAGGAAAAATCTTTTCTCGGACGCTTCAAAGGCACTTTTTTCTTGTTCAAAAAATTTAGTCGGACACCAGTAAAAT
>JBCDHA010000186.1:0-7047 GCA_038750705.1 Bacteroidota bacterium | reverse complement strand
GGAGTTGTATCATACGACAGTCCGGATAAGGGTTTTATTTCTTTTAGAGAGGAGAAAATGCAGATTACGGATCCTGCGGTTTTTGAGATTTTTGATTTTAAGCTTTTAAGCGGGAATCCGGAGACTGCGCTTGAAGGTTCAAATAAAGTTGTGCTTTCGAAAGAGGCCACAAAAAAATATTTTGGAGAGGCTGATCCCATTGGTAAATCCATAAAATGGGATGGTGACTCAGAGTTTGAAATTACGGGAGTTTTTGAAGATGTGCCCGATAACTCACACATCAAATTTGATTTTCTTTTTTCTTATCAGACATTGAATGATCAAACTGAAAATAGCTCGGAAACATCCTGGGGCTGGTATGATTTTAATACGTATGTTTTAGTAGATGAAGACGCGGATATTGTAAACCTTCAGGCTAAATGGGACAATTACCTGGCGCAAGAGCGCGAAGAATCCTGGACCAAATATAACTACAGTCAGGAGTTTATTTTAAGACCACTATTAGGCATACATTTATACTCAGACTTGCTACAGGAATCCGAACCTAATGAGCAAGGCGATGGGGATTCGGTTTATTTCCTTACCATTATTGCTTTCTTCATTTTGATCATTGCCTGGGTTAATTACATCAATTTGTCAACAGCCCGCTCTTTTGACAGGGCCAATGAGGTAGGAGTTAGAAAAGTAATGGGCGCTCAAAAAGGACAATTGATGTACCAATTCTTATCAGAATCCTTTCTGATCAATCTTTTTGCAGTGTTAATCGCACTTATCATTGTACGTACCTTCTGGCCCTATTTTGTTGAGATCACAGGGAGAATGATCCCGTTGAACTACTTTTTGGATCTGCAATTTTTTCTTACGTTGGTAGTTTTATTCGTATTAGGCACCGCACTCTCCGGGTTTTACCCAGCGGTAGTTCTTTCTTCTTTTAAGCCGGTGGATGTGCTTAAAGGAAAGTCGAATAAAAGCAGTTCAGGTAATGTAACAAGAAAATCTTTAGTTGTTTTTCAGTTTGCTGCTTCTGTTTTCCTTATTAGCGGAACGGTAGTGGTGTACCAGCAGCTGACTTTTATGCAAAGCAGAGACCTTGGTATCGACATAAACAAAACGCTGGTAATAGAGGCCCCGGGAATAGTAGATTCCCTATACGATCAAAACCTGGCGGGTTTTAAAGTAGAGGCAAGTAGAATGTCATCTGTTAAGGCAATAACAGCCTCAACCAATGTTCCTGGCGATGAAATTTTTTGGACCCGTGGTATAAAACGACTTCAAGGCGGGCCGGAAAGTAATATTACAGTGTATAACGTGGGCATAGATACTGAGTACATTCCTACTTTCGAACTGGAATTACTCGCCGGAAGAAATTTTAGCAAAGACTTTATTAACGACTACCAGCGTGTGCTGCTGAATGAATCATTAGCTAAAGCGCTTGAGTATAAAACCCCGGAAGAAGCAATAGGGCAGAAAGTAAGGCTGGGTGGTGATACTGTGGAAATAGCGGGGGTTTTGGCAAATTATCATCAAATGTCACTGAAGAGCGAGGTAGCGCCTTTGGTATTCAGACTCACAACCTTTAGCTCGTTTTATTCATTCAAAATAGAAACAGATAATTATCAGGAATTACTTGCAGAGATTCAAAAACCCTGGGATGAGTTCTTTCCTGGCAATCCGGTCGATTACTTTTTCCTGGATTCATTTTTTAATAAGCAATACGAAAGTGACAGACAATTTGGAACTGTTTTCAGATCCTTTTCGCTGCTTGCCCTGTTCGTATCCGGTTTGGGTCTGTTTGGTTTAGCCTCGTTTCTAACACTTATGCGTACCAAGGAAATTGGCATAAGGAAAGTCCTGGGTTCATCGGTGTCGTCCATCGTTGTTTTGCTCTCCAAAGATTTTCTTTTGCTGGTGGCCATTGCCAATGTTATTGCCTGGCCTTTGTCTTGGTACGTAATGGATCAGTGGCTCTCGACATTTGCCTATAGAATAAATATTAGTCCTCTAATATTCCTCATTTCCGGGTTCGGTGTTTTAATTATAGCTTTTTTATCCGTTGGTTTTCAAACCTTAAAAGCGGCTTTAATTAATCCAGCCCTCACTTTAAAGCACGAGTAGAGGTTCGACGACCACCCCTGTTAAACTAATCAGTTTAACAGGGGCTTTCAGTATTTTTACCGAGAGCTCTAAGTGTTTCACGTAAATTAAAGATTACGCAATCAAGCTTAAAGCCCTGGAGGAATCGCCCGTCATCTTTGTATCAAATTTAGAAACCAAATACTTACTCAAAGATGACCAAGAATTCAATTAAAGTAATTGCTGCTTTTCTTTTCCTGTCGGTGCAATTATTTGCACAAAACGAAGCTGAAAAAGTAAAGTCTCTCTTCATTTATAATTTCACAAGGTACATTGAATGGCCTCAAACGAATGGCACATTCCATATTGGGGTGTTAGGTAGTGATAAAAAAATACTTAACGCTTTCAAAGAGATGGCTTCCAGAAAATCAACGCCATCGATGAAGATTATCGTAAAGCAGTTTTCAAACCCTGCTGAAACAGAAGGCTATAACCTTGTCTATATTCCAGAGAACAACAGTCGTTCTTTAAAACAAATATCAGGACGTACAAAAACCCTTGTGGTTACTGAAAAGGCTGGCATGACAAAGTATGGCAGTGATATAAACTTCGTACAGCAGGGAGGCAAAATACGCTTTGAAATGAACAAAGGATCAATTGAAAAAACTGAACTCAAAGTTTCTAGCCAATTGATGAGCCTCGCCATTATGGTGTAATTCTTTTTTGTTTAATAGTAAAATAACCATCATGAAAAACCTATTAGGAATAACTTTTATATTCTTTTTGATTTCGTTGGCAACGCCAGGTTTAGCACAAGATCAATTTGAAGATATGTTGAATATGGAATTGAAAGAGTTGATGAATATCGACATCTATTCAGTTTCAAAAAAGTCAGAATCGTTATATGAAACTCCATTATCAAGCTCTACGCTGACAGCCGAAGATATTTATAACTCTGGCGCTACCAGTATTCCGGAAGCGTTGAGATTAGTCCCCGGTGTTATCGTAAGAGAGATGACTAATGGCTCTTACGATGTTCATTTGAGAGGATTTGATAATCTTAACCGCTTTGGTGATGCCTCGTCTGCTTCTAATCAAATTACATTGGTAATGGTAGACGGCCGCCCTGTGTTCAATAATAATCTGGGAGGCACCTACTGGGAGGCTATACCTGTAGATCTTATTGACATTGAAAGAATAGAAGTAGTCCGCGGTCCCGCTGCTGCTCTATATGGGCCAAATGCCGTGGCAGGTGTTATTAATATCATCACTAAAGATGTAAGTAAAGAAGGTCTTACCGCTCAGGCTAACCTTTCTGCAGGCACTGACAATACCCAGGTGGGTGGGGTAAGGCTAGGCTATAAATTCAGTGATAAACTGACTGCGCAAATTTCAGGTAATGTCCAGTTCAGAGACCGCCAGGATGATCAATTTTTTGATCTTTCTCAAAACGCTTATGTAGACTCAAATGATCGTTTTGAGTCAGCTGTGGACAGAAAAGGGGTCAATTTAATGCTCGACTACCGTATTTCTGAAGACTTTAGCATCGGTCTACAAAGCGGGCTTCAAAGGGCCGGGGTTACAAGAGCATACGGAGAGAATATGCCGGTAGTTCTATCAGAATTAGAACATGATTCAGAGTACATAAACCTTACTGTAAATAAAAAAGGACTTGCAGGCAGACTGTCTTACACTTCTGGTTTTGATAACCTAAATAAAGATAACCAGCGGACGTTGTTGCAATATGATTATCATAATATCGATGCCTCGGTAGAATATACTTTTGAAGTATCGGAAGCCTTATCCTTACGTCCTGGGTTAAGTTATCAAAGCTTTACCTATAACGATGAAGATTACTTCAATCTGAGTGAAGGTACTGTGGGCGTCCTTGGTGAGGAGCAGAATATAGATAACTATGCCGGCTCTCTTATGGCTGATATTAGATTAACCGACAAATGGCGTTTTGTGGCAGGTGGCCGTGTAGATAAATTCAGTACACCTGATGAGTCATACTTCTCATATGAACTGGCTACCACTTACACTATAAATGATAAGAACATAGTACGTGTGTTAACCTCTCGATCAAACAGTGGATCTTTTATTGCACCTAATTTTTTGAATTTGAATGTTGCCCCTCTCTTTTATTATCAGGGTGACCAAAACCTGGAATTATTTCAAGTTCAACTATTTGAAGTAGGATACAGAGCAAAACCTGTAGATAATCTTGAGTTAAATATTGAACTCTTCAGGCAGCATGGAAAAAACACGAATGCATTGGTGTCTATGCAACCTCAAACTCCATTTGTAGCCGATGCCGAATATTTTGAATATGTAAATTTACCTTTAGAAGCTGTCCAAAATGGAGTGACCATATCGGCTAACTATGTTCCATTAACAAGTATTCAGTTTAAACCGTTTGTTACATTCCAAAAGACAGAAATAAGTGATGCGCCGACTGAGCAAACTGAATTTGGGTTGACTGATTTATCAGATGTAGATGCAGATCAAACGCCTTCTGTTTACGGGGGATTTTATTTAAATGTTAAACCCGTAGAAAAGTTAACAATTAACTTGAGTCCGTATTATATGGGGGCTCAGCAGCAATACAACTTCTATGATTTTTTTAATCCTGCCAATACTTTGGGTGAGATAGATGCCAGGTTAATATTAAATGCGAAAGTTAACTTCGAGGTTAACAAGCATCTTGATATTTACCTAAATGGCAGAAATCTGTTGAACCAGGAGAATACTGAATTTTATGGCACTGACCGCACGGGAATGCTACTGCTAGCAGGCCTTAAAGCAAATTTTTAGTTGGGCATATAAGTTGATTTATCGAAAGTCGCCCTTGGAGTATTCCGCAGGCGACTTTCTTTTTAATTGGGCTCCAGGATCAAATCGATTCTTTCTATAACATCTTCCAGGTGGTACCTGGACATCGGATCAGAAGTTCGTCCTACTCCTGCTCTGACCTGGCTTCTTAGTGCTTTCAATTCTGCTCGAACCAGCGGCCTGATATCAGATTGGCTTACATCAACTGATGTGTTACCACGGCTACTTCCCTGCTCTTCCGTCATAAAATGATGCATTCTTTCAATATACGCGCGCTGTAAGTTCCTGCGGTAAGTATCTGTTTTTTGCCCGCGTCGCAATTCCGACCACAACCCATTTCGCAGGTCTTGCATCATTTCAATAGGAGTGTAAGTAGCATTACCCAGTTTTGCTTCCGCCGCAATTAAGCGCGCTATTCTTCCTTCATCGAGAAGTTGATTTAATGCTCTTACTTGTGCCCTTCTGATATTCTCCACAATGTCGGCACCATCGATACGATCCAGTATATTGCTCTCAAACATCCAGGCAGGAGTAGAGAAGGTTTCTTCCAGCAGGTACTGCATAGCTCTTTTTTGAACGGACTCCGGTACAAACTCATATACCCTACCTTCTTGGTCATAGGTCTTATGCGTTTCATAAATACCTCCAATGTTTGATTTTACATGACCATTATAGCGATTCCATTGGCCTAGTACCTGCCCAAAGAGTTCCGCAAGGTCATCATAATTCCTGCCATCTTCATTTGTCCATTCAACCAGGTTAGGAATGATGCGTTTCAGATTGGCAACACCGTAAGTACTTGCTTTCATGGCATCGTCACCCAGGTCTTCTGTCTGGGCTCTTGGATCAATGGGGTTGAATGTCTGACGGCCATACCAGTGTTTTTGATCGTCTGCCCTTTCCTTGATCCATGAATGAAGCGTTGCGCTTTCTTCATCGGTAGAGTTAGCATCCAACAACGGCGTGTAGCCCCATTTAACAGCCCACTTATCATAGGCTCCTATTTGTGGATAAAGCGCAGCGTCATCACCAGGCTGAGCCACGTAGTTGAAGCGAGCATAATCCATGATAGAGGGGGCAGTACCCATTTTTTTTGTAAACTCTTTGGAGCGTAGAGAGTCTACCGGATAAGAATAACTGGCGCCCATATTATGCGGAAAGCCCAGGGTATGCCCCACTTCGTGCGCCGATACAAAACGTATTAACCTACCCATCACTTCGTCTTTGAATTTTACACCACGTGCCTCTTTGTTTACGGCTGCGGTTTGAACGAAAAACCAATTTCGCAACAAGTTCATTACATTGTGATACCAAATGATGTCACTTTCGATGATTTCACCTGATCGTGGATCATGCACATGAGGTCCTTGCGCATTTTGAATAGGATTTGCCGTGTATCTGATCACAGAATATCGAACATCTTCAGGGCTCCAATCAGGATCTTCTTCTTTGGTAGGAGGGTCTTTGGCAATAATTGCATTTTTGAAACCCGCTTCCTCAAAGGCTACCTGCCAATCTTCAACTCCTTGTTTTAAATACTTCCTCCATTTTTCAGGTGTTGCCGGGTCAATATAATATACTATAGGTTTTACCGGTTCTACCAGCTCGCCTCTTTTGAACGCTTCCACATCTGAAGGTTCCAGTCGCCATCTTGTAATATATCTACGCCGGGTAGCCTTCTGCTCATCTAACCCATAATCAATTTGAGAGACACTAAAGTACCCCACCCGCCGATCATACATTCTTGGCATCATGGGTTCCTTGGGTAATAACACCATAGATTGATTCATTTCAATAGACAGTGTCCCCGTATTTTGGTTTGACGGGAGTTTGTTGGCATTATACGTAAGTACGTGCCGTACCTCGGTATTCAGCGGAAAGCTCTTGGACCACATTATCAAACTACGCTTTTTATCGAGGTTTCTTACCCCGAAGCTCTTCCTTTGTGTATCACGCAATGGTCCGATCATGGGTACGTCAGTGGTGAACAGATCGTTTACTTGAATAACATAACTTGATGAGTCCTTTCCCAAAGCTTTAAGGTCAAAGCTCATTACTATAGGTTCAAAATTGTTATTTCTAACGGACTCGTAAATCGGCTTATTTTCACTGGCCACGCTGTTATAGGAAACATACCGAAGC
>JBCDHA010000185.1:0-7054 GCA_038750705.1 Bacteroidota bacterium | reverse complement strand
TTGTGAAGTAACCCGTCAGCGTTAGTTCTTTTAACATCCAAAAAAAGGTTTTCTCCTTGTTTGGCGTGAAACGAGCGTGATAGATGTTTTTATTAATTTCAGCATTTAGCTTTTTCAGGTACTCTACGCGATGTTCCAAGTTTAAATCCAAATATGCATTGCCGGTAGCGGCCAAACAGTCTTGATCAAATTGAGCCAGGCCAGCCATGAATTTATCACGATCATCCTGAGCAAACCGAGCGCTCACCATTTCTTCTATAAACCGCGGTATGCCTAAGGCTTTAGCGCCCGGGGTAGCCGTTTGAGGAATAATATCTTCAGCTAGTTCCATAATTAAAATAGCCTGTTCCTCACTAAAAAAACTGGGAGTCCAATTCAATTCCGGCTTGGCGGTGCATCCATTCAATACCGCCATAATGGACGGCGCTGACAATGCGCCACCCATGATCATTGCCGTTCGTCTAAGCGCTTCTCTTCTATCTATAGCCATTATATTATAGATTTTGCTTTTTCATCTCGTCAACTGCGTGATCTACTGCTCTTGCTGTTAGCGCCATGTAAGTAAGTGACGGGTTCTGACACCCTGCCGAAGTCATTACCGCTCCATCGGTACAAAAGACATTTTGCACGGTGTGGATCTGGTTCCACTTATTCAGGACCGAAGTCTTTGGATCACGACCCATTCGTGCCGTACCCATTTCATGAATTCCAAGCCCGGGCCCACCAATATCATCAAAAGGAGTAATGTTATTAATCTTAGCTGCCTCCAGCATTTCAATAGCAGAAGTTTTCATGTCCTTGCGCATGCTTAGTTCATTTTCCTTGAATTCACAATCAATGTTAAATGTAGGTAAACCGTGCTTATCCAGTTTATCCTTAACCAGCTCCACCTTGTTATCATGGTAAGGCAGACATTCTCCAAAACCCAATAGCAGCATTCTCCATTTGCCGGGTGTACCAATTGCTTCTTTCAATTCTTTACCTACAGTTAGTTCCGCAACGGCAGCCTGCCAGCCGTCCCTATTGGCCCCGCCCTGGTAACCAAACCCTCTCAGATAATCGCTTCGCTGATCACTTATGTTTCGAAACCGCGGTATGTATATGCCGTTCGGTCTGCGCCCCGAATAGTACATGTCTTCAAAACCTTCATAGTCGCCAGCCGCCCCTACTCTGAAATGGTGATCCATTAAATTATGCCCTAGCTCTCCACTATCATTACCCAGGCCATTCGGAAAACGGTTGGAGGTTGAATGCATCATGATCCAGGTAGACCCTAAAGCTGAGGCATTTAGAAAAATAATACGTGCATAAAACTCTTCCGTCATGCCTGTTTCAGCGTCTAAAATACGTACTCCCGTGGCCCTTTTCTTATTTTCATCGTAAATAACCTCAGTAACAATAGAATTTGGCCTCATGGTCATATTCCCCGTTTTTTCTGCAGCAGGTAACGTAGAAGACTGACTGCTGAAATAAGCGCCAAACGGACAACCCCGCATACAAAGGTTTCTGTAATGGCATTTTGAGCGGCCGTCTTTAGCTTCGGTCAGATTAGCCGTACGACCGATAGTCATTATCCTGTCATTAAAATTTTCGGCTATCCTATCACGTACGTGTTCCTCCAGGCAGTTCATATCCATGGGCGGCTGAAAATTACCATCCGGTAATTGTGGCAGTCCCTCCTTCTTTCCGCTCACACCAATGTAAGCTTCCACGTAATCGTACCAGGGTTCCAGATCTTTATATCGAATTGGCCAGTCCACTGCTATACCCTCCTTGGCATTGGCAGTTAAATCCATTTCACTTAATCGGTAGCTTTGACGTCCCCAAAGCAACGAACGACCGCCAACGTGATAGCCGCGGATCCAGTCAAAGCGTTTAGTCTCCTGATAAGGATGTTCGGTATCTTTCACCCACCAGTGCTTTGTGGATTCTTTAATGGTGTAGCCTGTTCGGTATTGTACCGGATAATCTTTCATCTCTTCATCCGAAACCTGATCTGCAAAAGGCAGTTCCCAGGGTTCTTTGTTCATTGTGGGGTAGTCCTCTACATGTTTTACCATCCGCCCACGCTCCAGCACCAACGTTTTGAGCCCTTTTTCAGATAATTCTTTAGCCGCCCAACCTCCGGAGATCCCGGTACCTACGACAATGGCATCATAAGTGTTTTGCTGCCTTGCCTTAATATTCAGATTCATTAACAATTTATAAATTAATACAAGCTGGAATATAGCCAATTTTGAAGTTCAAAAAAATTGAAAACGGTTGCATCATTTTATTAACTAATTATTTAGTTGTAAAACTAAACTTATAGTATTACCTTTGGATACGTAAGATCAAAATTTTATTGGTAATGAAAGAACTAACACGAGCAGAAGAGCAAGTTATGCATATCCTTTGGCGCCTAAAAAGTGGATTTGTAAGAGACATAATTTCTGAAATGCCAGAACCAAAACCCGCTTATAACACCGTATCAACAATTGTGCGGATACTGGAGCAGAAAGGTTTTGTAAAGCATATAGCTTATGGTAAAACACATGAGTATTATCCCGCTGTGGATAAGGCTAAGTATAGTAAGTTTTATCTGAATAATTTTCTGTCTGGCTATTTCAGCGGCTCTTTTGAAAGTCTGGTCTCTTTTTTCGCAAAGGAAAATGACCTCGACGTCAAGGATATGGACGAATTAATGAAACATGTGAAAGACGGCTTGAATAAGAAAGACGATGAATAGTTATATTAATTTCTTTATCGAGGCTAACCTATGTCTATTGGTATTAGGAGGTTTCTATTTACTGGCGCTCAGTAAGGAAAGGAATTTTATCTGGAGGCGTTTCTATATTTTGGCCATTGTTTTTCTGAGCATTTCAGTGCCACTGTTGCAATTTGAAAGTCCATTTAGTTCTCCTGTAAACATTACAGTAGCAGATGGTTTACAAGCAATGATTCTTCCGGAAGTAGTGATAACCGCTGAGGGTGAAGCCGTAGCTGCTCAAACCAGTAGTTTTTCAAGAGCTGAACTTATCGGATTTGTGTACACCGCAGGTATTTTGATTTTTACCACACTTCTGATATATCAGCTATTTCAAATAATCAGATTTTATCAATTACGAAAAAAGGAAAGATCCTTTCAGGATAGTCATATAATGATACCTACTCATGGGCAGCTTCCTACCTTTTCATTTTTCAATTTACTTTTCTTCGACAATACCATTGATCTTACACCAGAAGAAAAGACCAAAATAATACAGCAAGAGAATGCCCATATTAAACAGTGGCACAGTGCAGATATTATCTTAATTGAAATAGTGAAGGTTGTTTTCTGGATAAATCCGATCATTTGGATGTTGAGAAAGTCACTTCAAAATGTACATGAGTATTTAGCTGATGAGATCATTTTAAAGTCTAGCAATCCGGCTCAGTATAGCAGCTTACTCGCAAAAATGGCGGTTAAGCAAATGACACTATCTCTGGGTCACCACTTTAACAAGTCATTAATTTTAAAAAGAATAGAAATTATGAAGTCACCAAGAAAGAAACCTACCGTATGGAAATGGCTGAGTACCTTACCGTTAGTAGGCCTTGTAGTTTTTGTATTCAGCTGCAATGATGAAACTATGAATGATGTAGCAGAAGTCATGGAAACAGCAAAACAAACCGATATTCCGGTGCATTTAACAGACAAAGTTGCCGAATTAAAATTAAAATATCCTGAAGCCGAATTCGTATATTTTGAAACGGCCATGGATAATGAATCTAAGCTGAATGAATTTAAAAATATTGATCCTGCCACTATTGCCCTGGTAGAAGTAAAGAAAGATCCGGATATTGTGGGTGTTTTAGTCAACAAAAACGGGGCACTGGAAAAAGTGGCCAATGCTACAACTGAAGGTGAAATATTTCAGATTGTGGATCAGCCTGCCATGCCTCAAGGGGGATACGAAATTTTCTATGAGCACCTAAAGAACAATATGACCTATCCCGTTCAAGCGAGAAAACTGGGTGTCGAGGGTAAAGTTTACGTACAGTTTGTCATAGACAAGTCGGGAACCATGACGGACATCACAGTGGTTAAAGGGATTGGCGCCGGTTGCGATGCAGAAGCCGCCAGGGTAGTTGGATTACCATATGAATGGTCTACTCCCAGACAATCGGGAAATCCTGTAAATCAAAAAATCATTCTGCCTATTACTTTCTCACTTTCTGGTGGGTCCGTGGCAGAAGCCAAGAAGGAGACTAACACCTGGTTAGAATTTGAGAAAATAGAATTAGGAGATGAAAAGACCATTACCGGCAAATTGGTTTCTCAAGATGGCAAGCCTTTGCCGGGAGTAAATGTGGTTGTTCAAGGAACTGCTGTGGGAACAGTGACCAACTTACAAGGTGAATATAAAATAAAAGCACCGGAAAATAGCACATTGGTTTACTCATTCATAGGACTCAAAACAACAGCACATCAGGTTGACTCAAAAAGTGTGGTTGACCTGGTAATGCTCTCAGAATAAAGTAGGTTAGATCTAAGTAAAAAGCAGCTCAATCGAGCTGCTTTTTTTTGTTTGTCTATTGCGCTGGTCTTCCTTTATTTGCGTCCATGTTCAAACTAAAGTATTTCGTCTTTATGATGGCCTTTGTGGTCGCGGCATCTTCCTGTAAGGTAAGTAGACTGCCCCAGTCATCAGATCAGAGTGACAGCACTAGTGTACCGTTAGATACTACGGTCGCACCACTTGATTCAACCCTTACCCTGATTCAGGATTCGGTAGAAATTGAAATCTTCCGACTTTTAAAGGATACTGTAACAATCATTGGCGTGGGCGACATTATGATGGGTACCAATTATCCCGATAAAGGCTATTTACCACCCAACAAAGGGGCAGACCTATTGAGAGATGTAAAACCTGTTCTTCAAAATGCTGACGTCACTTTTGGAAACTTAGAAGGTGTAATTCTGGATGATGGTGGAGATGCCAAATACTGCCGAAACCCAAAAGTCTGTTACATCTTTCGTTCTCCGGAATACATGCTCAACCACTTGAAGGGCGCAGGTTTTGATGTGCTCAGTACTGCCAATAACCATGCTGGAGACTTTGGCGATCCAGGGAGAAACAATACCGCCCGTGCGCTTGACTCATTAGGTTTCTTTCATGCGGGACAAACCACACATCCTTACTCAACTTTTATGATTGATGGTATGAAATATGGTTTCGCGGCTTTTGCTCCTAATACCGGAACCATGAGTATTCACGATTTGGGAAGGGCATCTAAAATTGTATCTATGCTGGACAGCATTTCAGACGTGGTGATTGTCTCCTTTCATGGGGGAGCCGAAGGCAGCAAATATCAGAACGTAACCAGAAAAAATGAGCTTTTTTATGGCGAAAACCGCGGCAACGTTTATGATTTCTCCCATAAAATGATTGACGCCGGAGCAGACGTAATATTTGGTCACGGACCTCATGTAACCAGGGCGGTTGATATTTACAAAAACAGGTTTATTATCTACAGCCTTGGTAACTTTTGCACGTATGCTCGATTTAACCTTCGCGGAGATAACGGGTTAGCGCCAATAGTTAAAGTTTTTACCACCAACAACGGTGAATTTATAAAAGCCGAGATCACACCTATTGTTCAACGCGCCCCGGGAGGTCCAAAAATTGATCCTGATGGCAGGGTTATCACCAAATTACGTGAACTCACCGAAAAAGATTTCCCTGAAGTACCGGTAAAAATTGACGCGACTGGGATAATTACTTATCTTCAAGATTAATTCATTTTAAATGCCCTACAAAGAGAAAGTCATTGAGAAAAAATATTATGCCATTGGAGAAGTGGCTGATATGTTCAAAGTGGCTACTTCTTTAATACGGTTTTGGGAAAGTGAGTTTGACGTTATCCGCCCTAAGAAAAATCGAAAAGGGAATCGTCAATTTACTAAAGAAGATATTGAGAATGTTAAGCTTATTTATCATTTAGTAAAAGAGAAGGGTTTTACACTCCAAGGAGCAAAAGACATGCTTAAGAATGACACCGGAGAGGTTAAAGACAAAATGGAAATTATCGACTCCCTTAATAAAGTAAGACAATTTTTATTGGAGCTTAGAGACCAAGCCTGATCTTTTCAATGGAGAGTAATCGGGTAGCTCAACTGGCACTCCATTTTGTACCTCACGTTGGTAACTTCCTAATAAAACAGCTTATCAGTTACTGTGGATCTGCTGAAAAGGTGTTTAAAGCACCTAAAAATAAGCTACTGAAAGTTCCCGGCATTGGAGATGTAGCAGCCAATGCAATTTTAAAACAACAACCGCTTGAGCGTGCACGAGCCGAATTCGAAAAAGCTCAAAACGATGGCGTTAAAATTCTGTTTCATTCTGATAAAGATTACCCTGCTCGACTAAAGCAAATTAATGACGCTCCAAGTATACTTTATATAAAAGGCGTCAATAATCTCGAAAGTAACAAAATGATAGGCATAGTAGGTACACGTAATGCTACCGACTATGGTAAATCCTTTACCTCTGAACTTGTAAAGTCGCTAAAAGCTCACAAAGCAACCATCGTTAGTGGACTGGCCTATGGCATTGATATTGAAGCCCATAAATCAGCAATAAAAAATGATCTGCCTACTATAGGTGTAATGGCAGGTGGAATAAATAAGATTTACCCTTCAGCTCATAGAAAAGTAGCTGAAGAAATGCAACTTACAGGTGCCATTATCACGGAACAATCGTATGATAGAGTTCCTGATGCTCCAAAATTTCCCGCACGAAATCGCATCATTGCCGGCTTATGTGATGCGATCATTGTAGTTGAAGCCGCCTATAAAGGCGGCGCGTTAATTACCGCGAATATTGCCAACGACTATAACCGCGATGTATTTGCCGTACCAGGAGATCTCAACCGTAAATATTCAGAAGGCTGCAATAACCTGATTAAGCAAAATAAGGCACATTTGCTAACCGGGATACAGGACATTGAATACATCATGAATTGGGATGCATCGGATCAGGTACCAAAGCAAAGTGTTTTACATCTCGATTTATTCAATGACCAGGAACAG
>JBCDHA010000184.1:0-7069 GCA_038750705.1 Bacteroidota bacterium | reverse complement strand
CAGAGCCTCTATAAAAAGAAAATGACCTCTTGCTTTCCTAAAGGGATAGGAAGCAAGAGGTCATGTGTTAACTCGTAAAATTACTTCCCGGACTTTTCCTTGAACTCGTCAAACTTGGAAGCCTCGGCTTTTCTTGGAAAAACATTGTCTTCCTCGTTGGTATCGGCCGTTTCTTTGTTTGGATCAAAAACTATATTGGTCACTTGCTTATCAAAAGCAAATACCTTCGTTGCAGATTGCTCATTATATCTCCATATTTCCGCAGGAATACGCTCTACCTGTTTGCTGCCGTCATCAAAGGTGAACTCAACAATAATTGGCGTTACCAGGCCACCTTTATTCTCGAATTTCACTTGGTAAAAATTCTTATCGGCAAACTTGGCCATAATGGCTTTGTCGTCTACTCTGTTTTGAAATTCTCCATAATATCTGGGGTCGGTTTCAACTAAGGAGAATGGCTCGGGAGTATCTCCAAAATCCATCATTTCACCTTCGCTGTTAGTAGCGTTTAGGTCCCCTTTCTTCACTTTCTTTCCTTTGTTTTCAATGTCAGCTTCCTCTGATCTCATTTTAAACCACTTCACATCGCTAACGGCTACATCCACATTATCAACCGTGTAGAACCAACCTTTCCAGAACCAATCCAGGTCAACTGCGGAAGCATCTTCCATGGTGCGGAAAAAATCAGCAGGCTTTGGATGCTTGAAGGCCCATCGTTGTGCATATTCTTTGAAGGCTTTGTCAAAGAGTTCCGGACCCATTACTGTTTCCCGCAGAATATTAAGTGCGGTGGCTGGTTTGGCGTAAGCGTTCCAGCCGAATTGCATAAGTTGCTCAGAGTTGGTCATAATGGGCCTAATCTGACTTTTATCCATCTTCATATAAGGAACAATACCCGCCGCAGGACCTCTGCGAGATGGGAAGTTTTCATACGCTTCCTGCTCTGTGCGGTATTGTACAAAGGTATCCAGGCCTTCGTCCATCCATGTCCACTGACGCTCATCAGAATTAATAATCATTGGAAAGAAGTTATGCCCTACTTCATGAATAATAACACCTATCATTCTGTACTTGGTGCGATCGGAGTACGTGCCGTCTTTATTCGGGCGACCAAAATTGAAGCAGATCATAGGATACTCCATACCTATGCTCGCAGCGTGAACTGAAGTTGCCTGCGGATATGGATAGTCAATTGTGTACTTAGAATATACCTCCAGTGTATTCTTTACGGCTAATGTTGATTCTTTTTCCCAAAGTGGATTACCTTCTTTAGGGTAGTAAGACATAGCCAATGGTGTGTTGTCTCCTACCTTAACGGCCTGTGCATCCCAAATGAACTTGCGTGAAGTGGCAAAAGCTACATCGCGAACATTTTCGGCATAAAACTCCCAGGTTTTCGTTTTTTTAGATTTACTTTTTTCTCTTTCAATGGCTTCCTCTTGTGTAGCTATAATAACGGGCTTATCAAATGACTTTTTTGCCTGCTCAAACCTGTCCAACTGCTCTTTAGTGAGAACCTCTTTTGCATTTTGTAGCATTCCCGTGCCGGCTACGATATGGTCTGCAGGTACGGTGATTTTCATTTTGTAATCGCCAAAAGTCAGGGCAAACTCCCCTCTTCCCAGAAATTGCTTGTTTTGCCAACCTTCATAGTCGTCGTATACCGCCATTCTTGGAAAAAACTGGGCTATGGTGTACAAGTAGTTGCCGTCTTCAGGGAAGTACTCCATTCCACCGCGGCCACCGAGTAGCATACGATCATTGATATTATAAAACCATTCGATATTAAACTGAACGTTACCACCGGTTTTCAATGGAGTGGGTAGATCAATTCTCATCATGGTCTTATTAATGGTATAAGACAGAGGTTTCCCTGCGGCGTCTGTTACCGATTGGATTTTAAAACCACCATCATAATCAATAAAGCCCAGGCTTGAAGCCGCGGCTTTAGCAGGCAGCGAATCACGAAGAGCATTTTGTCTTACTTTTAGTGAATTAGTCTCCGGCTCTCTCACATTTTGGTCGAGTTGTACCCACAAATATTTAAGGACATCCGGAGAGTTGTTGTAATACGTTATTGCCTCCTTACCTGTTAGACGCTGATTTTCATCATTGATCTCAATCTGCATATCATAGTCAGCTTTTTGCTGCCAGTATGCCGCTCCTGGCGCACCGCTACCCGTACGATACTCATTAGGGGTAGGTAGGTTAGTCCCTAATTGTTCAAACTTTCCTTGCCACTGGTTATCTTGCGCAACGGTGAATTGCATCGAGAATACGGTGACTAATCCAAGTAAAATCTTTTTCATAGTTATGTATTAAGTATTACCAATATTTACTCTCTAAGAGCAGAACAAGGGCAATGCCCCCTACTGCCGATGATATTATTAACTTCCAATCTCTGCGCTTTACGCCAAAAATATCTACTAATATGAGTGTAGCGCCCAAAAATATGGCTACAATAATAATTTGGCCTATTTCCAACCCAATATTAAAGGCCAATAGCTGGGTTATAATACTTTTATCCTTGCCCAGAATACTTCTCAGGAAATTGGAGAAACCCAGGCCATGTATGAGTCCGAAAATAACGGCTAACAAATAATTGGTCTGTATTTTGCGATTCCTGAAGCCATTCTCTTTTTTGAAAAGATTTGAAATGGCGGTAAGAAAAATAGTTAACGGTATAAGGAACTCAATCAGGTCTGAATTAAAGCTAATTACACTTAGCGTAGCCAAAGCAAGTGTTATGGAGTGCCCAATAGTAAAGGCAGTAATAAGAATAAGTATCTTCTTCCAATCAGAAATGACATATATTGCACATAAGGCTATTACAAACAATATATGGTCATATCCCTTTGTGTCAAGGATGTGCTCCATACCCAGTTGAAAGTAAAGCCCGAATTCTGACATAGAATCTATTTTATTTTGACCCACAAGTATAAATTATAATTTTGATCCCCTACTAAATATTTACATTAATGCTGAAGTTTTTCGTTTCAATGGTTCTTGCTGTTCTTTCAATTTTACACCCACTGCACGTGAGTGTTTGCGAGATAGAATATGACGGTAATAACAAATCACTCGAAATCATTCAACGGATTTTTCTGGATGACCTGGAGAGTGAAATAAGACTTGACCTTAACCAGCCGGAATTGGATATTACGCTCCCGAATAATGGCCTCACTCTTGATGAAATGACGAAGACCTATCTATTAAGAAGGTTGAAGTTTAAGGTGAACGGTAAGCCCATAGAATATAATTATTTAGGGCACGAGATAGAGGGAGATGCTATTCTTTGTTACATCGAAATTGAAAAAATAAGGAAGCTTAAAAGTATAAAAGTAGAAAGTAGTATCCTCTCTGACTTATTTGATGATCAAGTGAATATTGTCCATGTAGAGGTGGATGATAAGATTAGAAGTATGAAGCTCACACCTAACAAGAGGTCAGAAGAATTCACTTACGATTAAACAGGGTTTTTCGAATTATTATACCTAAAGCTCCGACCGCTAATAACGCACTGAAAATCAATACCCAATGATCAGATCCATCGGACCACTTATCTGAATTGATTACGAAACCTGCCCAATAATAAGGGTGATGCAGGTTAGAGTCGTTGTTTTGCAGGAAATCAAGCTTCGCTTGCCGCAGGGCGCCCGAGATTTCCATTCCTTCATTCATATGGTAATAGAAGCTTTCCATAATTTCTGCCGTGGTATAATCGGGTACAGGCCAGAGGCTCATCACTACATTGTCTACGCCGGCTATGTTAAAACCTGTGGCCAGGCTTACCATACCTTCGCCCTCAAAATATTTACCAACCCCGGTATTGCAAGCGCTTAAGGTTACTAGATCAGCATTTAGCTGCATACCCAGAAGTTCATAGGTGTGTAATAGCCCATCTTCCGTGCCATCGTCGTCTGTAGCAAACATGATATAGCTGTTCATGGGGTTACTGTTATCAACTATGGAATGAGTAGCAAGATGCATGATGTTGGAACGCGATGCCAGATGCTTGAACTGATTCTCAGAAGCGGCCTTGTTTAAATAGATAAGGCCATTCAACGTTTTATTGACAGCCTCCACTTCTACTTTAGAAGAGGGTAATGAACCGGCATTAGCTCGAACAACTGCTATTCGGTCGTTGACCTTATCTGCAAAGGGGGCAAAAGCGATCATCTCCAATTCGCGGGATATTATTTCAGGTCTCTTGAACTCAACTAAGCTATTGGTATAAATGAACTCATGCCTTTGAACTAACGGCTGTTCCTGGTAAATCAGGGCTTCAAAAGGTATGAGGGTTATCTGCCGGTCTCCTATTATCCGCACACGGGTTGTTTGTATATCTAAATCCTGCCAGTCAATATCTGTAAGGAATTTATGGGTAACATCAGCTGTATTTTGACCCTGATTGGTTTTTAAACCTGTAATTAATTCAATCAGATTATCTTGTTTCTCCTTCGTCCAGTCTACTATATTGAGGTTGCTTCTATTATTGTTTGATGTGAGGATATATAAATGTTCGTCACCAAAGGAGAATTGCAGCAATGTTTCATCCGTGAGCCTTTCCTCAATTTCTTTTAGACTTTTTATATCGGACTTAATAGTGGTGTAGAAATTCTCATTGCTACTTTTTATTTCTAAATGAATTCGTTCAAGGTCGCGCTTTAACGATAAAAACTCTTCCTTTTGATTGGATTCTTTTGACGCAGATAATTCAAAAATTCTGGCTTGCAAATTTCTTCTGTGGAGTAATAAAGAATCAGATATTCCATTTACCGTCTGTAAATAAGCGAAAGCAAACTCGCGCTTAAACGAATTTAGGCGCTTGGATTCAATGATCTTTGATACATTATTTAAGTAATTTGGTGATTGATACTTTTCATATAATCGCGCCGAGGCCTCCAGCAAACCATTGAGAGATCTGTTTTCATCTGCAAAAAAGTTAGAAGAACTCGCTAAACTGAAATGTTCATAGTTTTGATTGGTGACCTGGCTAAGCAATTGATCAGTATTTGCTGCTATTTGAACTAAATAACTTTCATCATTATTGTGCTCATAGAGGTCATATAATGCTTTTAATTTCAACTCATTAGCAACCCGTATATGCAATAATTCTTCTCTTGAATTCGGAATTTTGCTAGAAACAGAGTCTTCGGTGAACAAATCAATACATTTGTCTAAGTAATATAATGCACTGTCAGGGTTTCCCGTTTTTTGCTGGTATCTTCCGTAAGTAATCAAATACTCAGCCTGGGTAATAGTGGGCATATTATCAATGGATCCAACCGATTCATCAAAGATCTCCTTAGCCAATTGGTCCGCGTTGTTAAATAAGGCGGTTTGAATAATAGGCCAATAACTGATAGTATTATCTCTTTTTGAATTAATAGACCTTAAAATATCGTAGCTTTCTCTTAAATGGGATTTGGATGCTTCAGCGCTGTCCAGTTTGAATAAGATATTCGACTTATTCAAAAGTAGCATATAATTCAATTGCCATTCCCTGCCAAACCTTTTGTAGCTAATATCGAGTGCATGGTCAACCCAATACAGTGCGGAGTCCAGATCGTTATTGATAGTATGTAAGTCTGATATGTTATTCATGACATAAGGTGCCCAATCAGGGCCATATTTTCTTCTTAGTTTCAGGCATTTTGAATAATAGCTGAAGGCAATGTCGCTATTTTTCAACCTTTTATGAATTAAGCCGATAGTGTTATAGGTATGTGATTTGGTAAGTGAGTCAGAGGCTAATTCTATTAATTCATTGCAGTACTTAAGGCTCTCATCGTAGAAGCCCAGATACCGCGTGGTACTGGCGAGCATTCCTATCACGTCATTAACCAACCAGGAGGGCTGGTTTGGTTTTAATTTATTATAAGCTTGTTTGGAATATGTATATGCTTCAAAAACCTTCTTTTGTCTTGCTGCGGCAAGACTCAGTTTACTTAAAAAGTAGGCTTCTATATCATATTCCTTTAACTCAGCGCTATACTCAATAAGAACGGGTTCTAAAATGGATTCGGCTTTTGCATACCTATCCATTTGCAATTCACAGTATCCCAGCCATAAGGTTTCATTCAAAAATTTACGGATACTATCAGCCTGATAATATAAATCGGCCGCCTTTTTATGGTAAAAAATAGCGCTATCATATTCGTGTGCCCTCTCAAAGGGTGTGGCCTTATCATGATAGAATTCAGCTGAATCATAACCCGACTGCCCGCTTAATAAAAGAGGACTCAAGAGTGCCATAATTAAGATTATACCGCCTTTCACCACTAGTAAAAATAGCGGATGAAGGCTATAGAAACTAATAGCCGGGATTATAACTTATCAAGTATTGAAGAGGCCTGCTTACTGTAATCGCCTTTAGCATCGATTATGCTTTCCAGAGATGGTTTTAGAAGATCCGTATTCTCTGTGCTTAGATAGCACAAAGCGAGATACCACTGCGCGGTTTGATAAAATCGGCTCTTAGTATTTACCTTCTTGAAGCTGTCAATTGCTTTTTTGATGTTTCCTGACGCCAGCTGAGCTTGTGCTAAGTAAAACTGCTCATCATCGCTATTCGAGCCGTTAGACAACCTTTCAACGACCTCCTCATACTGCTTGTTTTCGTATAATTGAAACACACTTGGTTCCGTACTTTGCTCTGCCCTGTTAATGGGATCAACCACATTGGGGTAGGGCACATAGTGCTTTTCAAACAGATCCTGATAGTTCGGTTGAGCCCTGTAGTTGTAAATAAGAAAAGACACGGCAGCAACGAAAATGATAGACGCAGCGATTTTTAAATACGTGGTATAAGACTTTTTTTGCTTTGAATACTTTCGTTCCTGTTCACGAAGTCTGTTTTTGATATCACCGGCAGCCGAAAGTTCAATACCCGATATTAACAAAGCGTAGTCTTCGAATGCCTTTTTGAAGTCAGCGTCCTTTGTAATTTGTTGCTCAAAGCTTTGTACTTCGCTATCCGACATTTCATTTCTGACGTATCGATCAAACAATTCTAACCTGGCATCATCCATATCAGAGGTCATCTTGTTCATAGTGTTCCAATGCT
>JBCDHA010000183.1:0-7073 GCA_038750705.1 Bacteroidota bacterium | reverse complement strand
TGCCTCAACGGCACGAAAAGTACATGCCATTGATGTAGAAACAGGCAACATTGTGGGTGAGTTTGAATCAGGAGATCAACCTCATGAGAATACCTATTCGGAAGACGGTAAACGGATCTATCATGCCAGCATCGGTAAGGTCTTCGTCGCCACCCCCAGCCTCGACTTTCTGAAAGGGGATCGTTGGTTCCAAATCGTCGATGCGGATACCTATGAGGTGCTTCGCAGGGTAGATATGAAGGAAAAACTCGAAGAAGCGGGTTATGATATGTTGGATAGGGCCATACGCCCCATGGCCATTACCAAGGATGAAAAGTTTGCGTATTTACAGATTTCGCTGTTCCATGGTTTTTTCGAATACGATATAGAAAATGACAAAATCACGCGAAAAATGGATTTACCTCTGCCTGAAGCAAATAAAGACTTATCGCCAGGAGACCACCTTTTAAACTCTGGGCATCATGGTATTGCACTCAGTGGAGATGACCAAACAATTTGTGTTGCAGGCACTATGGATGGTTATATAGCACTCGTTGACCGGGAAACTTTTGAGTATGAAATCATTACACTTTCCGATGATCCAAAAGAAGCAAAACCCTATTGGGCTACCTCCAGTAAAGACGGTACCCAAGCTTATGTGTCCATAAGTGGGTTGGACAAAGTTTCGGTGGTTGATTACGCTACCGGAAAAGTAGTGGCCGAAGTTCCTGTCGGGAACCACCCTCAAAGGGTCAGAAATGGACAGTTGAGATTGAGGTAAAAATAGCATCTGAACAAAAGCTCAAATTGTATTGACCAATCTAACCGGGCTTTTGGTTCTTGACTGCAAAAAGGATCGGCAGTAAGCACGAAGCTATCCAAAATAATCTGCTATCACCGGGTGCATTTCAAATTGTCGCAGGTTGAATCTGACGGGAAATTTAAATTCAATTTGCAACATATATTCATAACAAGAGTCATAGATTGGGAGCAGAACATTCATTTTTAGGTTCATTCCGTGACGCCACATCCACCACGACTGTCATTTCGAGCAGAGCAAAGCGCCGCGAGAAATCTTAGCTTTGTTAGAACACTAAGATTTCTCATCCTTCGGGATTCGAAAAGAGCGGCAAATCATCAGGTCGCCTTCCTAAGTTTTTCGGCCGTTGTATTAAAAGGCCTGCTTTAATCGGTTTATAAAAGACCATCCAGAACGGAGTAACAAATTTTAAGACTCCATGAATGCTTTGTTACTAAATCTGATGGTAAAAATCATCTTTAAAACGCTAAAAACGGACATGTTACATATGTGATAGCTTTTGGGAAACCAATACGGCTTATCCTTAAACTGTCTTTCTAACTTCAGTGGTATACTTGGTTTTGTAGCCAAAAATTGAATTGTTTTATTCATTTAACTAGGTAAGCATATGAAACTCTTTTGCTATAATCAATTAACAATAATCGCCCTTTTCGCCATTATATGTTACGGCTGCAGCGCACCAAAAAACCATGAGCTGGTCATTCTCAATACAAACATCATAGATGTGCGAACCGGAGAAATAATTCCCTACCAAAGTGTTGCTATAGATGGTGATACTATCTCAATGATTTACAATGGCAATGTTGAAACTACGGCATCCACCAAGACTCTTGATGGTAGCGAAAAATACCTTATCCCTGGATTATGGGATATGCATGTACATCACAATTCAAATTATAAAGACACCAATCCACTTCTCATTGCCAATGGCATAATTGGAGTACGGGAAATGTGGGGAAATATGTACGTCCATGATAAAATTAAAAAGGGCATTGCTGATGGTACTATGGATGTCCCTGATGTGTACACAGGTAGTGTAATTATCGATGGAAAACGGCCTTACTGGCCTGGATCGATAGGTGTAGGAAATGCTCAAGAAGCCAGAAAGGTGGCACTTGAACAAATTGAATCCGGCGTAGACTTTCTGAAAGTATACAGTTTATTAAATAAAGAATCCTTTGATGCCATTGCCGAAGTAGCCAACAAAAAAGGGGTTCCTTTTGCCGGGCATGTACCTGACATGGTAACCATACAACATACAGCCAAAATGGGAATGGCCTCAGCAGAGCATTTTTACGGATTGCTTTACGGAGCCTCTTCGAAAAGAGACAGCCTGTTAAATGCTGGAGTAACTGAGTTTAAAAACATAGATTTAATGGTTAGCACTTTTAGTCAAGAAGCCTTTGACTCCTTATGCCAAATATTAGTCGAGGAAGATCTATGGCTATCTCCCACGCTGGTCACCAATAAAGGTGCAGCCTTCAAAACGGATGAAGATTATATTGATGATGACCGCATAGAATATATGAATATCAATATGATTGCATGGTGGAAGCTAGATAGTGCTACACTTGCCGACCCCCGGACACAGGAGCGAGCAAGACAAGAAAAGAAGTCCTTCGATTTTACTTTGCCACTTGTAGGCAAAATGCACAAAAAAGGCGTTCGCTTTTTAGCTGGTTCGGATTACCCAAACCCCTTCTGTTTTCCTGGATTTTCACTCCACGATGAATTAGCACTTATGGTAGAGGGAGGCATGAATAACCTGGCTGCTTTACAAACCGCTACCCTGAACCCAGCCATTTTCATGCAGAAAGAAGCAAAGTATGGAGGTATTGACATTGGTAAAAAAGCGAGTCTTGTTCTATTAGATAAGAATCCATTGGAAGAAATTAAAAATACAATATCGATTAACGCGGTAATACTTAGAGGCAAACTTTTCACAAGGCAAACACTGGATAATATGCTAGCAACCGTGAAGAAAAAGGTAGAGATGCCCATGTATTCGGAATGGCTGATGCCTAATATACAGCAGTATGGAATTGAAAAGGCAATTGATAGTCTTGACCTGCTATTAGCCTCGAAAACTTCATCTTATCGTCTTGCTGAGATGGACTTTAATATAATGGGGTATGAACTGATGCAACAGGGGCTTATGCCTGAGGCCCTTAAGGTATTAGAGAAGAACACTAGGCTGTTTCCTGATGAATTCAATACCTATGACAGCTACGCTGAAGCTCTTTTCTACATGCAGGAATTTGAAAAAGCAAAGGAGAATTATGAAAAAGCCTCTGCCTTAAATCCCTATTACACCAACGGCCAAGTCATGATTGATTCAATCTCCAAGATGGAGAACTAACACTACTACTTTAGGCCCAATGAAACGCTAAAAACCCACATGTTACATATGTGATAGCTTTTGGGAGCTGAATAAATACAGCTTTTGAACCTGATATCTAACTTCATCTTGGCACTCAAACTAAATGATTGCCAGTTTACCTGACATCCAATACAAAATGAAACATCTAATACCTGTTTTAATCATCTTGTTTATTTCTTGTTCTGCCCCACAAGAGAGAGAAGTAACCCAATTTAGTTACCCGCCGGAGTGGGAACCCCACGAATCGGTATGGATTGACTTCCCCGACGAAACCGGTTGGGGTGGTGGAAGCATTCCTCCAGATTACCCTGCAAGAATTGAAATCATCGAAAATCTGGTAAAGTATGTACCTGTCAATATCATTTTGAATTCCGATTCAATCCGAACCCTACTTGATAGTATGTTGGTCGAGACCGGAATTAGTAGAGATAACATCCACATTTTTCAACATCCAGATGCCGTAGGTGCATCCATACGGGATTACGGCCCAGTGCTTTTGACGAATGATAAAAGCTATCAAATGGCGGACTTTGGCTTTAATGGTTTTGCCGGAGCTTCCTTTGCAGATTCGTCATTTTGGGAACGAGCAAAAATCGACAACCAATTGGCCGACTCCTTAGACTACGCGGTCAAACCTGTAAAACTCAACAGCGAGGGTGGTGGCTACATCACTTCCAGTGAGGTACTACTACTTTTTGAAGACTATGCCAAAACGCGTAACCCTGAGCTTACCTTGAAAGAGGTAGAAGGACGATACTTAGAGGCACTCGGTCTCAAAAAGCTCATTTGGATTAAGGAACCCATGCTATTAGATAAAAATTGGCACAAAATCGAAAACACCTATGGGCAAGGTGGCAACTTTCATATGGATGCCTATTTGAGATTTGTGAACGACAGCACCATCCTTATTCCAATGATCGATCCGAGCATCAAGGATAAAACACCGCTCATGGCGGCAGATTACAAAGCTTCTTTGGCTAATCTGGAACGTCTAAAAAAAGAAACCAACGTTGACGGGAAACCATTCAAAATTGTAGAAATACCCCACCCTGACGTTTCACTCTACCAATATGAATTCCCGTTCCGGGAGGGGGACGAAAAGTTTTTCAATGAAAGTCAACCAGGTGATACCATAACCTATGTGCCCATCATGGGCTACTCCAATTTCCTCATCACTAATGGGGCCGTTCTGGTATCAGAATATTGGAGAGAAGGGCTGCCGGAATCGGAAAAAGCCAATGACCAAAAGATGAAAGCTATTTTGAAGGAGTACTTTCCTGATAGGGATATCATCGGTATCAAAAAGGCTTTGATGCTCAATTGGTTCGGGGGCGGTGTTCATTGCCAAACCATGCAAATTCCTAAAATCAACTAGCATGAGATATTGTATACTTGTTTTCACTATTCTATTGGTTTCATGCATCTCCAAACAAGAGAAAGAAGAGACCCGTTACACCTACCCACCTGAGTGGGAACCTCACCAAGCCATTTGGACTGATTTCAATTACGAGAGTTATAGTGGTGTGCCTAGTGAGGAAGAACGACTGATACTGATTACCAAACTCTCTCAACATGTGAACACCAAAGTGGTGTATGACAATGATTCACTCATGACAGTTGGTCGGCAGCGGCTTAGTGAACTTAACGCCAACATCGATAGCATTGAATGGATCAAACTGCCCATCTGGTCGTCATGGATGCGCGACCCACTCATATTCGTCTCCAATGGTAAACAAAATAAAATCCTGGACTTTGAATGGAGCTGCTATGGTAATATTTATGCCTGTGACGATGACCATAGAGGACAGCTCTCCAATATACTTCAGAATATGAAAGGGTATGAGAAGGATTCAACAGGACTGTATTTGGAAGGCGGCGCTATTGAGGTAAACAGCAACACCATCATTGCCTACAAGGCATTAGCGATGCAAAGAAACCCTGACAGACCTATTGAGGTAGTAGAACAACTACTACTCGAGAAATTAGGCAAGCAACAAATCTTTTGGCTCGACGAATTTCCTTTGATTGACAAGCCCGGAATTAAAATTGACAACTTCTTTGGACAAGGTGCAAATGGTCACATTGACGTGACCACAAGGTTCCTTAATGATACAACCATTCTGGCCACGGTCATTTCTGAAGAAGATCGGAATAAAAACAGCATGTTGGCTTATGATTATGAGGTTTTCCAAAAAAATTTAGCACAACTCAAAGCCGCAAAACAACCTAACGGCAAACCCTACCATATTGAAACCATTGAAGCTCCGGACTATTCACTTTTTGGATTCCCATATCAGATGACTGAAGATCTCTATTACGGGTTGCTCAACGAATCCTCTCGCGAAGGCATTTCGTTAAGAGATTCCATTGTCATGGTACCCGCCTTGGAGTATGCGAATTTCACGATTACCAATGGCGTAGTCATTGCCTCTGAATATTGGAAAGAAGGCATGCCAGAATCAGAGAAAAGGAAAGACGAAAAACTGCGAGCTATTCTGGAAAAGTACTTCCCCCAACGCCACATCTTCACCTACGATGCACTAGCTATTAACTGGGGTGGTGGCGGAATTCACTGTAGAACACAACAAGAGCCTCGAATCAACTAACCGAACATGGATAAATACAAAAAATTACACCTCTTCATGATCATACCTATGATATTCATGCAATTAGGAATTGCCATGGACTATTGGGGTGATTTATTAGACAATGCCTGGTCTGTACACATTCATTATTGGACAGGTACAGTTTGGTACCTCTATTTAATCATACAGCCCTACTATGCCACGCACGGACAATTAGAAAAGCACCGCACCAACGGAATCATTGGGATGTTTTTGGCAGGCGGCGTATGTCTTACGGCACTAAGCATGATGTACCGTGATATTCAAAGTGTTCAAAACGCAATTGAATTTCCGGAACGATTTGGTCCTTTTAAGCCCTACTTTTTTTATGGTGTTATTGCCCTGGAAATCCCTATGATTTTAGCCTTTGGCTTCGCTGTAATTATGGCTATCATAAAACGAAAACAAGTTCATGATCACGCCTGGTGGTTGATTTCTACTGTATTCATCATTATGATGCCGGCCCTTGGCAGAGGTATTCAGGGCATTTTCATTATTGCGCAAGTAGATCAGTGGCCCAATATTGATATTATCTTTCCCACTTATGTTACCCAAGCCGTTATCATAGCCATGATTTTGATAGCAGCCTTTATATATAAAAAAGTGAAACACCCTGCTACCTACCTGGCAGTTGCCATTAATATCTTTTGCTGTTTCGTAGCCCCACTTGGTAAATCAAAGGCACTCCAAAGCTTTTTCGATGCGATGATTAAAGGTTAACTCAATATTGAAAATTATGAATCAGACATTACTACATACCATTAAATGGATGATCCGTCTTACTTGAAAAGTGAATCCTTATGATACAGGAAGTATACATCCCTAAAAATTCTCAACTCCGGCAAATCATTCGTTTTTTGTACTACGGCGAATTCACAAATGAAAATAGTTTTGCCGGTACCACAGCAATTTTCCCGAATGCTACGACCAATCTTACCGTTGTATTGGACCATGGCATTGATTTCAATCAATCTCAACTCGACAACGCCATCTACGCCTCCTGCAGTAGCACCGTCTTGATGGATACTCAGGTGGGAAGCAGCTTTATGAGTGTGCAATTCAATAGTTATGGAATGTACTTCCTTACCGGTACCCCAGTGAATGAAGTGCAAGATAATTTGATGCCTTTACATTACTTTTTTAAAGAGAGCGCTATAAGAAGATTGCGAGAACAGTTAAAATCCACTACATCTTTAGCAGCACGATTTAGAAAATTAGAATGCTTTTTATTGGAAACCATACAGCCTCCCGAAGTAGACCCTCGTCTTCC
>JBCDHA010000182.1:0-7124 GCA_038750705.1 Bacteroidota bacterium | reverse complement strand
GTTACACCAAAATAAAAAAACTCAAAGTGGATCAATAAGGAGCAATGAAAAATAAAAATCATTAAGGCCGCTAAGCCACGTAAAGCGTCCAGTTCATGGATTCGGTCCTGGCTTCTGCTATTCATTTTCTTATTTTTTCCCGCCAAAGTCTAATAGCTCCACGGATTTCAAAAAAAGACCGTTGATTAAGTGGAAACTCGTACATCACATGTACTATACTAAGGGTAAGGAGTATAAGTACTCCAAGTTTAAATGAATAGGTGTAAATGCCCACTGAAGTGATCCATAATATGGTGATAAGGATCAGTTTGGTTTTACTGGTTTTATGCCATTCAATAATAGATGTCTTTGAGAACCAATTGAGGTAGTGATATGTATAGCTAAAGGCAATAAGACGTTGGATTTTTATACCAACAGCTGAGAGGTGATTATTACTAGTATTGTCACCTGTCAAAAACATAACAAGATTTGCATTAATGTCCCTAAGACCGGATTGGATAAAGTTCTGGTTAACATCATCCGAAATCATAAAATCCGCATCTTTTAGAGATGGGATAACGCAGGTAACAGCGCAAACGACGTATAGTGTAAAAGTCCATAATCCCGAGACACTTTGTCCCTTCAGTGCACCCCATAACATAAAGGTCCCCGTAAAAATAATTACATGGATAAGGTTAGGAATAAATCCAACTACGATAAGATATATAGGTAATTTGGTTATTAAAATTGCAAGCAAAGCAATAGCCATAATCGCATACCAGCTTTTCATTTTATTTGACCCTACCATAAGATAGGAGCTTACGAAAGCAATATATATAGACGTTATTGTGATGAAGTAGCCCATACCTACCAGACGACTCTCAGCGACTAGTCCTTCAGGAAGATATCCAAAAATCGTTTTGCTGAAATAGGCTACTAAATAGCCTAAACACCATATAATACCAAACAAGGTAAACCACCAAAAATTGACCTTGCTGCCAGTAAAGAGTTTTCGATCATAAAGCCAATTAATTTCCGTTAAATAGTGTAGCGGGCCTAATACTGCATATGAAAACATGAAAAGCTCAAAAGGTATTTTGAATGCGATAGCACAAGAACCTAAAATTAGGACTGCGTTTAGAATATTTATTTTTCGAACGTGCACCTTCTGGAATTTGGGGTAAAATATACTAATCAAGCATAATTTCGTTCAGTTGCCTATTATCATTAGCCAAATTAGTGTCTAAAAATCAATTTGAAAAAAGCATACAAGACTATTGAAGAAGTGTATGAACCCTTCCTCATCCAGGAGGGCTACATTAAGCGAACCTCAAGGGGAAGAGAAGCTACAGAATTGGCCTATAAGCATTTAAAGATAATACCCCCAGGGAAGGTTCAGGGATTATTCGACTAGCCTTCTCCATTATCTAAATCTTTGATAATACTTTTCAGTTTCTTGATTTTGCGACCATAGATAAGGTTTATCAACCAATGTAAAAGCGTAGCAAATAATACAGGTACAAGAATAATCAAGCCTAATGCAACGTAAGCCTGCGCTTTTGTAAACTCGAATTTAGGGGCGTTTTGTGGCAAATCCATTTCCTGCCCCGTATAACCCATGTAAAACCCATACCCGGCTACACCCCAGATCACTAATACATAACAGACCCATATAACCACTTTATAGTGGAGCAGGTAGAAGCGTAAATACTTGTACACCTTTGTCAGGCTTTCTTTTACATCACCTGAATAGTCGAATCGGTTTATAGACCGTATTAAAAAAATATAATAGAAGAAATAGACGAGAAAAGCCATGAATGTAAAGACCCCATAGCCCACGCCAAAATCAATAAAGTACCAAACTGAACAGGCAGGCACGACTAGATTATTCAGCCAAAACTCAATTTTTAAAATGAACTTGATTTTGGCCAGCACAGTTGTGGACTTCTTACCGATGGCCTTATCAACATCAATTTCAGCATTTTTTAAGGATGCTGTATCCTTCTTCCATATTTCAATTAAATCAAGCTCCACTTTTAATAATCTCTCTCAATTGATTTTTCACTCGGTTAACCCTGGCGCCTACATTAGTAACGGTAATACCCATTATCTCTGCTATTTCTTTATAGCTTTTATCATCTAAATAAAGTAGAACGATAGCCCTTTCTGACTCCTTTAGCTTTTTAATGGCTTTATATAAAGATGCTATTTGCTCTTTCTCTACTTCATCGTTCGTATCATAATAGTCTGTGGACAGCAATGATACGGTATCAACCTTTCTGCTACGCTTTTTTGAAAGTGTTAAACACACATTTAAGGTAACTCGGTAGACCCAGGTTGACAACTTGGATCGGTTTTCAAACTTCTCGTGCGAACGCCAGAGCTGAATGGTAACTTCCTGAACAAAGTCTTTTAGTTCTTCAGGGTCATTGGCATACGCCCTACATATTTTATAGATAGTCGCCTTATTATCTTCAATAAACTCCTTAAAGAAGGTATCAGATGCGGTCAAACTACTTGAAGTGTTAGTAATTAAAAAAAAATATTTATTACACGCTGTAATAAAAAATCTTTTGAAGGTACTAACGAATCAAACAAAACCAGAGAGATATGGTTAAAAAGCATTTCAAAGAACTAACCATCATAGTGGGACTCATCGTAGCTTTATTGCTCACCAACTACATTTGCCTAAAGCCGTTAAATGACGATTCCGTAAAAGTTAAGACGCTATCCATAGACAGTGATTCGAAGTATGTTCCGATGCTCACCGAGCTTTTCATTCTATCTGCTAAACTTATCCTTAGGCCATTAAACTAATCACAGCCGGAATGGGAAGACGGATATAAGAATTATCTTTACCGTGTGCCCGCAAAAAGGAACATAGATAAGCATACAACAATAATAAAAAGCCTGGCGCGTGAGCTGGGCTTTATGTTTTGTGGCATTTCAAAAGCCGAATTTCTTTCAGAAGAAGCCCCAAGACTCGAAAAATGGCTCTCCGGGAACATGCATGGTAAGATGGGATATATGGCGAATCATTTCGAAAAGCGCCTTGACCCAACCAAGCTTGTACCGGGAGCTAAGTCGGTAGTATCCCTTGCTTACAATTACTTTCCGGAAAAGGATTTGACCCGAGAAGATACTTTTAAGCTAGCCAAATATGCATATGGAGAAGATTATCATTTCGTGATAAAAAGAAAACTCAAAAAGTTTCTGGAAAAAATTTACGAAAGCATAGGCGAAGTAGGTGGCAGAGCCTTCGTGGATAGTGCCCCTGTTATGGAAAGGCAGTGGGCCGCTAAAAGCGGATTAGGTTGGATTGGAAAAAACAGTCTCTTATTAAACAAAAATCAAGGCAGCTTTTTTTTTCTCGCCGAGCTTATCATTGATTTGGAACTTACACCGGATGGGCCGGTCAAAGACTATTGTGGCACTTGTACAGCCTGTATGGATGCCTGCCCTACTGATGCTATTTCCGAACCTTACATAGTCGATGGCAGCAAGTGCATCTCGTACGTTACCATTGAGCTTAAGGATGCCATTCCAAAAGCCTTCCAAGGCAAGATGAATAACTGGATTTTTGGTTGTGATATCTGCCAGGATGTGTGTCCATGGAATAGATTTAGCAAGGCGCATGGTGAACCCGCCTTTAAGCCCAGTCCTGAATTAGATGGTATGAGCAATGCCGATTGGCATGAAATGACCCAGGATGTATTTAATGGCCTTTTCAAGAAATCGGCAGTTAAGCGTACTAAGTTTACAGGACTTAAAAGGAATATTACCTTCTCCAGCAAATAATACTAACTACCTGTAAAACAACGTTGAAGAACTTGTGGGTGAACATCATAAAACTGGGAATAGCACCATTGCCTCAAATCATGCAAGTCTTCTTCTAAGAGGTTATTGATTGCCTTCTTAAGTTCTTTTTCGAATATTTTTTTATCAAAGCTAACTTTCACAAGAATGGTTTTAATGTATTCCAGCATTATTAATCAAATTTCACACTTTCAAACGATGTACTTAATCCTAACGTATAACCTTTAGCCTATTTTCCTTTCACAGGTTAGATAGATTCCGATAGTTTTGTAACGTTTTAAATGATCACAAAGATTCTGTTGACACAAGGTTTATTAAAAAAAGTTTTCTTCTCTTCATGCGCTCTGCTGCTGACGGCCGTCGGGTATGCTCAGGAAGCATCCATTTCTTTGGGCCCAAGTGAAATTGGTGAAAACCAGGCGTGGACAATTACCATAACCGTTAAAAATGAGCGGTTAAAAAATTATGATGATTTTCCCGATATAGAGGGTTTCCGAAAGCGAGGCACATCATCATCATCAAATACCCAGATCATTAATGGCCAGATTTCGTCTTCGCAAAGTATCACAATGACCTACATTCCTACCCGGCAAGGAACTTTTAAGGTACGTGGTTTCAGTATGAAGATAAATAGTAAACAGGTACGTTCTGACGGTACTACGGTCAAAGTTGGTCCGCCGGTTCAACGCAAGCAAAGGCGTGATCCTTTTCGAAGTTTCTTTGACAGAGACCCGTTCGATCCCAATCGTGGCGGGAGCACAGAATTTGTAGATGTAAAAGATGATGCCTTTCTTGCGCTAACTACAAACAAAAAAGAAGTTTATGTGGGTGAAGGATTTACAACGGCACTTTCTTTTTATGTAGCTGAAGATAACAGGGCTCCGCTACAATTCTATGAGTTAGGCAAGCAGCTGTCCGATGTACTTAAGAAAGTACGACCTGAAAACTGCTGGGAAGAAAACTTCAATATCGAAAATATTAATGGCGAACCCGTGAATATTAGCGGCAAGAGATATACTCAATACAAAGTTTATCAAGGAGTATTTTACCCGTTAAACGATGAGGACATTATTTTCCCATCCGTAGGCCTTGAGATGATCAAATATAAGGTAGCAAAAAACCCTTCCTTTTTTGGGCAGAACCGCCAAGAAGATTTTAAAACTTTTTACTCGCGTGAAAAAAAGGTAGTGGTAAATGAACTGCCTCCGCATCCACTCAAAGACCGAGTAGCCGTAGGTGACTACCTGCTGGATGAAAGAGCAAGCTCCCAGGAACTGGAAACAGGGCAAAGTTTCAGCTATGAGTTTAATGTATATGGAGAAGGTAATATTTCCGGCGTATCCAATGATGATGTAGATGGCAAAGACAACTTTGATTTTTATGATCCAAATGTTACCGAGAACATCAATCGCAGAAATGGCCGGGTCACCGGCTCAAAATCCTTTAGCTACTTTGGCATTCCGAAAGAACCAGGAGAATATAAGCTAAGCGACTATTTCAACTGGGTATTTTTCAACCCAAAATCGGAGCGGTATGACACGCTGTCATCGGAGCTGGTAGTTACAGTTACGGGAGAAAGTAAAAAGAATGAGTCTATCCAATCTAACGATCTCGGCTCATTTTATGATAGGATTGCCTTTGAAGATAATACGCTTAGCGGATCGGCAAGATTTGAATGGGCGAAAATTATTGCAAATTTCTTTATTATAGGAATGTTAGTTACGTCTGCCTATATATTTATCAAAAAGTAGCTCCCCAACTCTTTGATTTCTGGTTATCTTAGCCACTTTTAAAAATAAATTAGTGGGGAATACATTCGGTAAACTGTTCAAAATATCTACTTTCGGAGAGTCACATGGTAAAGCAATTGGGGTAATTATAGATGGGTGCCCAGCCGGATTGAACATCGATGAGCCATTCATACAAAGTGAACTTTCAAGACGAAAGCCAGGTCAGTCTAAAATAACTACACAAAGAAAGGAGGCGGATGTTGTTGAAATTCAGTCAGGAACCTTTGAAGGCCTGACAACGGGAACGCCTATTTCTATGGTGATCTATAACCAGGATCAAAAAAGCAAGGACTACTCTCATATAGCCGATAAATTTCGGCCTTCCCATGCAGACTTCACTTACACTGAGAAATACGGTGTAAGGGACTATCGGGGGGGCGGGCGGAGCAGCGCCAGGGAAACCGCCGCCCGCGTGGCAGCAGGAGCGCTGGCGAAACAAATATTAAAACCATTGGGTATAGAAATTACCGCGTATGTAAGCAGGGTTGGTGAAGTAATTGCACCGGATTACACCCGGCTTGATCTTAGTAAAGTAGAGGAGACTATTATTAGGTGTCCCCATCAGCAAACGGCAGAAAAAATGATCGAACTTATTGATTCGGTTCGAAAAGACAGGGATACCGTAGGCGGAGTAATCACATGTGTAATCAAAAATACTCCTGTAGGTTTAGGAGAGCCGGTATTTGATAAACTACATGCTGAACTCGGTAAAGCCATGTTAAGTATCAATGCGGTAAAAGGTTTTGAATACGGGAGTGGTTTTGAAGGAACTAAAATGAGAGGCAGCGCTCATAATGATGAATTCTACGAAAAACACGGTACTGTTAAAACAAAAACTAATCATTCAGGGGGCATTCAAGGGGGTATTTCAAATGGCGCGGATATTTACTTTAATGTGGCCTTTAAGCCTGTAGCTACTATCATGCAGGATCAGGAAAGTGTAAATGAAAAAGGCGAAAAAGTTACGGTAACCGGTAAGGGTCGTCATGATCCCTGTGTAGTGCCAAGAGCAGTACCCATCGTGGAAGCCATGGCCGCTCTGGTAATGACCGACTTCTACCTTATTAATAGAGTATCAAAATTGTGATTCAACTAAGGACCCTATGAAAAAACTTGCTCTACATACCCAAATTTTAATAGGTATGACGTTAGGACTAATCTTTGGTATGATCTGCCTTGAATTTGAATGGCTTTCAAACTTTACTATTGACTTTGTTAAGCCCGTGGGTACTATATTCATTCGATCATTGAAAATGGTTGCTGTTCCGCTGGTTTTAGCGTCATTAATTATTGGTGTTGCAAATATTGGCGACGTCTCCAAACTTTCGAGAATGGGCGGCAAAACGTTAGGCATCTTCGTAATCACAACGGTTATATCTATTACAATCGGATTATCATTAGTTGCGGTTATGAAACCGGGACATAAGCTTCCTGAAGAAACACGGCAAAATTTAATGACTCTTTATGATGCCAATGCAGAAAGCAAGATTTCTGTGGCAGAAGAGGTAAAAACAAGAGGACCATTGCAGCCACTCGTAG
>JBCDHA010000181.1:0-7172 GCA_038750705.1 Bacteroidota bacterium | reverse complement strand
TTTTCCAAGCATCCCTGATAGTGTTCCCAATGTAGGCGTACCTACCAACTTAACACTGGGTAAGACACTCATCATCATGGCAAAACTTTCTGCAGCGCTTCTGCTAATGTCTGTCATCAGCACATACACAGGCTTAGTAAACGATTTTGAATCGCTGGGATAAACAGCAACATTATCCTCATCATAAAACTCACCGTTATTGTAGACTTGACTTGTATGAGAAAAAACCTGGGTATCCGTAAAATAACTGGCAACCGTAAGTGCTGCGGCATCATATCCGCCAAAATTGAAGCTGACATCAATAATCAACGCTTTTTTATGCTCCAGAACTGTGACAATATGCTTCATCCAGCTGTTAACACTATCAATCTGTTGCTTTCTAGTGAACTCACGGCTCAAGAATCCAGCCAACGAATATAAGTGGATATAGCCGATGTCATCGTTCAAACTTCCCCATTCTATCTTACCGTTGGCCATCTTGTTACCCTTTCCCTGAAGTAAAGAATCTGATATATTTTGGTAGTTGTTCTTGAAGAATAAACCGAAGTATTCATTCAGGTCCCGGACTGTGTCTTGTTCGTTAAAAACGTTCTGAACCAGCACGGCCGATGGAGTTACCCTATATTGCCTTGATGTTCCATCCTCCCTGATGACTTTAGTATGTTGATCCCGTGTTAAAGTCGCTATTTCTCCCATGACCTCAAAAAGCTCTTCTCGCGGAGAATTTATATTAATCCTTGATCCGTATTCATTTCTGATGGCACTCCAATCCAGTTTTCGCTCGTCGGCAAAGGCATAGTTTTCCTGCAAGGTTTCCAGGTAAAGTGTGAATAGCTGTTCGGAATCCAAGGCTTGCATCTGAGAAAAAGAAAGGCACGTTTCCGGCAAGGCATTTACTTTTAAAAAGACTTTAGCTGATTGAAGGTGTTGGGTCCTTTTACCAAAATCGGTCAGGAAAACCCGCAGTGTATCATGGTCAATATAAAACCTGGTTTGAGTATTAAAAAGCCCTTCCAGATAGTCATTCTTCTCTTTGTAACAAAAGCCTTTAGTGTAGCTATATAATCTGATGCTATCTCCGGAGGCGTCCAGCAAATAGCCGTTCCCAATAGATCTCCAAATCCCTCGGAATTCAGGGTTAATTCTGGCCTCATCGTTTAAAAAAGTATATTGAGGTAAAGGATTTTCGTCTATCTTCTGAGTGGTACAAGTGGTAAGAAAAAATACAACAACTATACACCATTGGAGAATCTTAGTTGATTTGAAGCCATTTTTAAAGTACATCTGCTAATTAGAGAACTAAAGGTTTTCTTAATAATGATCTATTTCCCATCTTTTTAAATTGCTTCATGACAAATCAATAGTTTAATAGATCCGATTTTTAGCACATTAGGTTCCTTTAACGGTCTTTGAACATACAAATTACCAGGTAGACAATTTCACCCGATTGGCGCTGCTACAAATTACTATTAATAGTGGCTTTCGCCAACTTCATTTCATATTCCCCTAGTTTATCCCAAATAGCATAAAACTGCTTAGCTCCATTCGCATCCAGGTCAGTATTTATAAAGAGCAGCTTACCAATCCTGGTTTGAGGATTAAAAAACAAGAAGGTCGAAACGCCAGGGTCGCCACCCATGTGCCCCAGGTAGCCAATAGGTGTATGTCCCATAAAAATGCCTGCATTATACTCATCGTCAAATGGCCTATCGGTATCACGCTCCTCAAAATTCTTCTCAGAAAGCAGTGCTGCGAAAATCTGATCATAACTTGTTTTGGAAAGCAGTTCCCCTTGTCCGGAATACCCTTTTATCAACTCAGATAGGTAAATGGCCATATCATTGATTGAGGTAATCAGTCCCCCATCAGGATAAGTGATAAGGGAATAGTACGGAATTTCTTCACCCTTCACTGTGTATAGCTTTGTGTGCTTGATTGAATCTATAGAATCAAATGTCCAGCCTGAAGCAGACATATTCAATGGACCCAGGATATGTTGGGTCGTGAATTCATCATACGACTGGTTAGTTGCTAACTCAATAACGTACGCTGCCAGCGTGGCACCGACATTGGAATACTCATACATCTCTCCAGGCTTTTTATTTAGAAAGCTTTCTTTCCCGTACCATTGTCCATCCATTGAGAGAAAGTTTTTAAGAAAGGTGCCCATATCCATAGTCAAATCCGGCAAATTGAATTCCGCTGAACTGGGCAGTGACTTGGCCAGGTCTTGGTCATCCGCATTGAGAAGCAAATAGGCTTTTTCACCATACAAGTCCGCATCCAAAATAGTTGACGTGTGAGTGGCTAAATGTCTTATTGTAATTACCTCATCCGGATAATAGGGGTTATAAACATCAAAAGGCAAATATTGACCAACTGAGTCATCTAAGTTAAGTTTACCCATTTCCTGTGCTTTTAGAAGCGCCACGCCAATAAAAGTCTTAGAAATAGAAGCTATGTTTTGTAATGTATTTGTAGTATACGGTTTCTCCTGTTTTACATCCGCCAAACCAAACCCGTTCTGAAAAAGAACCTCGCCATCATTAACAATAGCCACACCAAAACCATTGATCTGACCTGTTTGCTGTAATTGCTTAAGCTCTGTTGAAAGCGAATCTTTGAGCGAATTCACTACAAAATCTGAGTCAGAAGTTGATTTAGTTTTGGTCTCACATGCCGCTAGTATAGTAATTATGAGTAGTAGTATGAATTTATTCATGGAGTGTATCTTGAACAACTTTGGTTTTAGCAAAGATGTTCAAAACTAATTAAGGTTGCCGGGATCAATTTCAAATAACCAATCGCTAGTTTGACAGTTGCCATTAATTCCATTAGGACAGTCTTGTTTTGAACCACGAATGCGCCAGATCCCATTATCCATTTCTTTAGCGTAATAACCGTATTCATTATACTCACCTCCAAAAGTCTTACTCCACTCCTCTTTTCCATGTACATCGGTTTTTATGACCCATACATCATAATTACCATTTCCATAGGAGCTGGTGGAACCTACTAGCAGAAAGCCTCCATCTTTGGCTAATTCTATTGAATGAGCCTTATCATAAGCTTTTCCTCCAAATAGCTTTACCCATTCTTCATTGTCATTAGCTAAATTCTTAGTGAGCAAAACATCACCATTACCTTTCCCATAATTTTCGGAAGTGGTAGATACTTGTATGTACCCCCCATCTTCTGTGAACTTCACGCGGTCCCATTTACCAGTTTCAATCTTTTTAAACTTTAGATCTTTTATTCTATTGAATGATATCATCAGGGATTGCACGTGATCGGTTTCATCATACTCTGGTATTATTTGGTAATCATAAAGTAAGAAAGCATCCCTTTGTATCACCTCAATCGTACTACTTTTACTCGCGTCATCCTGATGGAATACAAGTTGCGAATCTTTATTGAGTGTGATCGTAAAACCCACATCTACAGACCGACTATAGTATTTACCAGTTACGGCGTTCAAATAGTTCTTAGTAGGGCTAAACGGAACCAGTTTTTTATAGAATCTTAGCTCGGCCCCTGGGTTGGCCAAGGTCAATCCGTCAGAATCAAAACCTATTCTGATTTTAGTATTCTGCTCGGCAACATAAATGCTGCCTGAATCCTTAATCAATTTAATTGGGTTGTTATTGGCTCTCTTCCAAAACAGATCACCTTCAGAATTAGTGATTCTGACTATGGCTCCATCATCATTTTTATACTCGCCAAGAATGCTTTCTATACTTCTTTCGGAAGCGTAAGCCCGGGTATCCAAAGTGATTTTGTCGTCTTTTTGATCCTTTTCTGGCAATACAACGGACGCCAGCTCATCGGCAATATAACCACTCCGTATAGTTCCATTATTGCTCATTACAACCACAGAAAGCTTTTGATCAGGGTATCGGGCTATTTGAGCATGGTAAGAACCTGTACCGCCAGAATGATGAACCGCTTTATAATCCAATCGATCCTCAAGTTCAAGTCCGTACCCGTATGTGTTGGTCTGGGCATTTGCAATTGGATTTTGGCTAACGGTTAACAGCTGATTTCCTTCCTTTTCAGCATTTTGAATGGCCATTTCAAAATGGAGTTGATCTCTAAGTGTGGTAAACAAAAAACCATCACCATAAAGATTGGTAAGCATAGGGTACTGCTGCCAAACGCCGTCACCCCAGTCGGAGTATGGATAGGCGATATTCGGGATTACGTGCATGTAGTCTTTTAGGAAACTAGTGTTTTTCATGCCAAGGCTTTCAAAAAGACTTTTCGCATAGTCATGAAAAGATTCGCCCGATACCTCAGCAATGATTTTCGTAAGTAATGTATAGTTTGAATTACTGTAGAGGTAGTCGGAACCCGGTTTGAAATTGAGATCATTCTGCTTTTCAAGCAATTCAATTGCATCGTCATTATCTAATCCCTCTTGACGCCACCATGGGTCTTGTTGAATGCTCATTAGATCATAAAAATCCCGGATACCACTGGAGTGATTCAGCATATGCTTGATCTTAATGGGTTCTTCCACCTCGGGGTACATGTTCGGAAGATACTTGCGTACATCATCTTCCAGGCTCATCTTACCATCTAAGATCAATTGCAAGGCACATAAAGCTGTAAACTGCTTAGCTACTGACGCAATATTGAACCTCGAGTTTTGATCTATTGGAACCTGGTGCTGTAGGCTGGCCAGGCCAAGGTAGCTTTCATAGACAACCTCGCCATTCAGAATAATCCCGGCTGCCAGACCCGGAGCTCCAGGTTTGATTTGTTTTTGGAGATACTTTTCTATCGCTATTCGTTGCTCCACTGTCAATTCTTGAGAAATAGCAGAGGAAAACAATGAGATAAGAAAAAAGAAACTGATTACTATTTTATTCATGACTATTTAGTTTGAGTTCTACTTCAATGATATGCTCTGTACAGCTTATCGAAGTTCCAAATCATGATTTGAACCCAAATAGAAACGAAATACTAAGTAGTTGCTACTTAACAATGACTAGCTAATCGACTTAACATATTCGGTTGGAGTCATTCCGGTTTGTTTTTTGAAAGACCTTATAAAGGTGGACTTGGAATTGAATCCACAATCCATTGCAATACCAACCAATGTTGTGGTTTTATGCTCTCCTTTTTTAAGTGACTCCTTAACTGCCTCCACTCTAAAGCTATTAACAAAGTCGTTGAAATTCATTTGACTTCCGGAGTTAATAGCTTTGGATAGAATAGAGGTATTGGTGTTGATGGATTGGGCTAATTGTGAAAGTGATAGCTCGGGGTCTTTGAAGTTAGAATGGTTTTCGAAAAGGCGATGTATCTTCTTCAAGATTTCATCAACGTCTTCTTGATTCAGCGATGAGGTATTCTCTAGCCTTGGCGCTGATACCTCAGTTAGTTCAGGTTGTTTTAAAAAAGAAAGTGTGGAAAGACGAAGTGAGTTGGCGTATCCTGCAATGGCAAGATAGGCTGCTAACAGTCCGAATAAAACATAAAACCACCATTTCATACCCCAGTCGCCTAGTTCGGGGAAAATCACTATAAAAATTGTCCTAAAGAGAAGTATGGCAATAAAAACAATCAGGAAATTACGCAGCCAATTGGCAATGAGTGAATCTGCATAGCTTACCGTCTCAAATATATGTCTCTTGTAGCCTGCATAAAGTCTGAGGCAAACAACCGAGTAGGTCAGCATCGAAATAAGACCCGCAATCTGATACCATAGATCCAAGTCTTTGTCCTGGCCATCCGCGTAAAAATAGAATTCGTCAACTAAAAAAACGTCATAAATGAAAACAACCAGAGCATATATCATATATAATCCAGCTGGAATGAAATGTAGTACGTCCTTTGATGAAAGTTGGGTTATCGATTTCGTGAGTCTCTTTGTAAAAAAATAAATAACCGGTCCAAAAAGGAAAAGCTGATGAAACGGTATAAAAAACAAGAATTCTCGATAGCCATCATGCGCATACCACCCCGCATGTCCTAGCATCCAGGGTGTTATGTAAAATGCACTCAGGAGTATGAATACCCCTAACCAGATATTCGCCTTTGAATCACGTCCTCTTACGAATAGTAAAATCGAGAATAAAACAAGTTGCAAGAAAATGATGAGCAGGATAACGCTCTGATACCCCAGATTGAATAGCATATGGATAAATAAAAACAACTTTCGTCAGTACATCAATACAGACTAAAATAAAGGTTAGAGGTCACAGTTCTATGAAACAGGGAATCGCCTATCCCAGAAAAAGTCATCCACCTCTTTAATTTTTACGCGCCGCCCAAAAGCCGGATGCAACGTGTTAATAACAAAATTATATTCTGAAGGAATGATTGCTGAAGGCACTTTAAGTATAAGATACTCCCTTAAAACATACCATTGGTTACCTAACATTTGCGTAGTATGGTAGGCAGCAAGAGAATTCCAGTTTTCTAATAGTTGTTGTTTAAGCACCTCAAATAATTTTACAGAATCGTCGATTTCTATTTTCATCATTTTATAACTCCCTGCCGGGCGAACGCCACTGGTGTGCGCCAATAATTCCAATGCACAGAGAGAAACCGTACTAGAAGTATAGATGACATATTCATGAGCACGGTTCCACCGATTGGGCGTCCCGGAACTTTTTAAAGTATTTGCATATTTGGATTTGGTTAATCGGTAAACGATCATACGTTATCCCCATATTCTATAGCGGTAAGGCGATCATCTACATACTTGATGCCACTCATGGTAGTAAGAAAATTCAGGGGTGAATCATTGTCAAAGTAGTAATTATCCTTCCGCAGCCAGTCATTAAAGGATTCTTGGACGCCAAAAACAACAAGGCCGTGATTATACAAGGCTAACAGGGCCACAATATGCTCTTGCAAGTAAGGTCTTATAGCAACAGCTGTGGTTTTATAGCTTCTAAAAGTTTTGACATTTAGGTTGAGCGCATTGGACAGTAGTTCGTCTGTTAAACCTGAAATATGTTTTAAATCACCGAGGTAAGCGCTGTCAATTGTGTTTTGGCGAACGGCATAAAGTATGGCAGGTTCTGACACTTGAGTAGGTATATCGCCTTTGCTTTGGTATTCCTTCGACTTCTTCATATATCTAATATAGGTAATTTTACTTTTTAAAAACAGTAATTATACCTTTTTTGATATAAAAAACTACAAATAAGGTAAATATG
>JBCDHA010000180.1:0-7179 GCA_038750705.1 Bacteroidota bacterium | reverse complement strand
TGGAGAAGCTTAACGCAATGGATCGGGGGAATGGGAATAATTGTTTTGGCTGTTGCCATACTCCCGCTTTTAGGTATTGGAGGAATGCAGCTCTTCATAGCGGAGGCGCCCGGAATAAGCCCGGATAAAATGAAGCCCCGGATTAAGGAAGTTGCCAAACGTTTATGGTTAATTTATTTAGGGCTCACCTTTGCCGAAACCTTACTGCTCATGGCCGGCGGAATGACATTCTTCGATGCAATTAATCATGGGCTTACCACCATGGCAACAGGAGGATTCTCTACAAAAAATACCAGTGTTGCACATTATGATTCCGCTTATATTCAGTATGTAATCATTGCCTTTATGTTTCTGGCCGGAACTAACTTCACCATAACGTATTACGGGCTAAAAGGGAAGTTCAGAAAAGTATGGGCGAATGAAGAATTCAGAATGTATATCATAATAGTTAGTTTACTGGCTGTTATCATTTCTTTTTTTGTGTTTTCCCGTAATTGGGCCGGTTTTGAAAAAGCTTTTCGAGATTCTCTCTTTCAGGTGGTTTCTGTAATTACAACCACAGGATATGTAACCGCCGATTACACTACCTGGGCGCCCTTCGTTACAATTATCTTTTTCCTATTGATGTTTTTAGGTGCATCTGCAGGTTCCACTGCCGGAGGAATAAAGGTGGTTCGCCATACTTTATTGTTTAAGAATAGTTTCTTAGAAATGAAGCGTCAGCTACACCCGTCCGCTGTTATACCTGTACGCTTAAATAACTCAGCCGTTAGCCGGGACATTACATATAACGTACTGGCATTTATAATGATTTATCTCCTCACTTTTGGTGTGGGGGTTTTTCTAATTTCTTTTACCGGTGAGGATTTTGATACTACTTTGGGCGCTGTGGCAACCACATTGGGAAACATAGGCCCCGGACTTGGCAACGTAGGACCGGTAAATAATTTTGCCTCAATAACACCTTTTGGTAAATGGGTGCTCTCTTTCTTAATGTTGCTTGGGCGGTTAGAGTTGTTTACTGTGTTAATTCTCTTCAACCCTAATTTCTGGAAGAAATATTGAATATACATACTACAAAGGTCTCTTAAGACTTTTGTAGTATGTGAAGTATTATTCCGTTAGCGTGACTGTTCGTTCAACAGTATTAAAAGGCCCGGGCACATTATTCCCGTCAGCATCTATTAACTCCAGTTTCACCGTTACTTCACCAAAGGGTAAACCTTCGATCTGATGCGGTGCCCACTCATCAATCGTGAATTCTTCTCCGTTTATGGTAGCTCTAACTTTGTACCCGTCAGCCGATAAGTTCACATTTAATAAATAAAAGTCCAACAAAAGATTTTTTGTATCATCACCTGAATAGGTGCCCTTTGGCCTGCTATAAAACATATGCGGAGCTTCGAAATCAACATCATCCGCCTCTGCCGGATTGCCCACAGTTACTTGTTTAACTACAAATGCATTCGGGTTTTTAACGGACTCGTGATAAGACCTCGAAAGAAAAGCAAGCAATACATGGCTACCCTCTTCCAGGTTTTTACTAAACTCCGACTCATAATGCGCTGAGTAGGGTCCGTTATCAACAATAAGATGGATGTGTTGCCCTTTACCGGAGTTAGCCAGGCCTTTTGATCCGGCATCACCGGTTTGTGCACCTAACTCATAATTTTCAACTGTAAAGTTGAAGTTAACCGCTCCTGTATCTAATGGCGAGTCTCCGGGAGAAGTCATGGCTAGTGAGGCATCTGCATACTCAGGAGAACCAGAAACCTTTGATAGCGTGATTGGAGCCGGTGCTTCTTCCGCAACTACCTCCTCCGTATCGCCTGATTCTTCCTTTTTCGGCGCTGAGCACGCAAATATGGCGCAGCTAACTATAAGTGTAAGGAGCTGGCGCTTACTAATATTAAAATTCATATTGAGTTGTTTTAGTTGAACTTGTCACAAAACTAAACATCCTAAACTATTTGACACAGCTTACGAAGCCTGGTTAATAACATAACAAAAAAGCCAGCGCTTCGGCTGGCTTTTTTAACTTATTTTTCACACTCTGCATGGTCATAGACCACCACATTGCAATAAAGTCTTACTCGATTTTCTTCTTATCAAGGTCCACCACCACAGGTGATGCAATAAAAACGGAAGAATAGGTACCCACAAGAATACCAACAAGGAGCGCAAATGAAAACCCTCTAAGTACCTCCCCGCCAAAAATAAAAAGGATCAAAACCACAATTAGCGTAGTGGCAGAGGTAATTAAAGTACGATTCAGCGTGCCGTTAATTGCAGTATTAAATACCTGTTGACGGTCACTGCTTGTACCCAAATTCAAAAACTCCCTTATTCTATCAAATACCACCACAGTATCATTAATAGAGTAACCTATAATAGTAAGTAACGCTGCCACAAACACCTGATCTACTTCATATTTAATTCCCAGAAGACCGGCAATGGCAAATGCTGAGATCACAAAAGCCGTATCATGTACAAGCGCAATAATAGCGCCCGTGCTAAACTGCCACTTTCTAAATCTGATAAGGATATATAAGAAGATGATAACAATAGCGAATATACCGGCTTCATAAGACGATTTTTCAATATCATCGGCTATTGTCGGACCTACTTTAGACGACCCCGAAATTATAAATCTACTCTCATCCAACTGAGCGTCATTCTCAGTATATTTCAATCCTGTAAATCCTTCTAAACCGGCTACAAGCGCATTTTTCACTTTACTATCCGCTTCGTCTGATTCATCGTCAATTAAATATGATGTGGTGACCTTTACAATATTATTACCACCGAAGTTCTTTACTTCAGTTCCTGCATTCTCAAAAGTGTTACTTAAAGACACCTTCATTTCTGTTGCCTCCACAGGATTTTGAAAATTCACAATGTACGAACGACCTCCCTGAAAGTCGACACCAAGATTCAATCCTTGTATGGCTGTAATTGACAAACCTAATCCTATAAAAATAATTGAGAACAAATAGGCAATTCTCCTTTTGCCCATGAAATCTATTCCGAGATTAGACAGTAGGCCGGCAGACAACGGAGTCTTAAATGATACTTTACTTGCATCACCTCTTCTTGTCATCCATTCTACCACTACTCTGGTAATATAAACGGCAGAAAAGAACGAACAGAAAATACCGATTATAAGTGTTATCGCAAATCCCTTGATCGGACCTTGCCCAAGAATGTAAAGAATAAATGCGGTTAGAAGCGTAGTAAGATTGGCGTCCACAATTGAGCTGAAAGCTTTCTTATACCCGGTAGTAATGGCTTCTCTAAGTTTGATGCCGTTTCTCATCTCCTCACGAATACGCTCAAAAATCAGAACGTTAGCATCAATGGACATACCTATGGTTAATACAATACCGGCGATTCCGGGTAGTGTTAGTGCACCATTCAGCTGAGCGAGAATTCCAAGGATAAAGAAAATGTTAAATACTAATGCAATGTTGGCAACAAAACCACCTTTAGCGTAGTAGGCGATCATAAACAGCACTACAACCACTAACCCTGAAAGTATGGAAATAACACCTTGACTTCTTGCTAATTGGCCCAATGTTGGCCCTACAATGGCTTCTTCAACAATACGCGTAGGAGCCGGTAGTGATCCTGCCTTTAGGATGTTTGCAAGGTCTTTTGCCTCATCAACCGTGAAATTTCCAGAGATGGAAGAATTACCATTAGGAATCTCTCCATTGACATAAGGAGCAGAATACACCAAATTATCCAAAACAATAGCTATTCTGCCTTGTGGGTTTTTACTGGCTGCCTCTCTGGTCATTTTAGCCCATACACGGGTGCCCAAGGCATTCATTTGCATACTTACTGCGGGCCGGGCATATTCATCCAAATCTTGCCTGGCATCGGTAATAACCTCACCGGTCAGTTGTGCATTACCACCTCTACCCACTCGTACGAAATATAACTGTAGTAATTCTTCACCGGTTTGCTCATTAACGGTAGCCTTAACTTCCCACAAAGGCTTAATGGTGCGTGGAAGTAGCGTTTTTACATCACTTCTACGAATGATCTTTCCAATTTCAGCCGTATCACTTAAATCATAGATCAATACACCCTGGGCTTTAGTTAAGGCGAATAGGGGTGATATCTGAGAGTTAACAAGAGAATCCAGCGCAGACTCAGCTTCCGCCGCACTGTCTTGAACATCTAGTGCATTATCCAAATCTGTGGCTGTGGTATCATCTTCAATATCACTGCTCAATAAATCCCCAAGGCTTTCTGAAGCAGTATCATCGCTATCAGATCCTCCATCTATACTATCTAAGTTTAAAGATCTTTCCGCTTGCTGCTCTTTTACCAGCATATCATTGATTGCTATCAAGGAGCTATTGTACTCCTGAATTTCTGCTACTTCCCAAAATTCTAATTTTGCAACTCCCTGCAGTAGCTTCCGAACTCTTTCAGGATTATCAGCGCCAGGGATTTCAATCTGTATTCTACCCGTTCCCGGTAGTCTTTGAATATTAGGTTGTGAAGTACCAAACTGATCAATTCGCGTTCTTAGAATGATAAAGGACCGATCTATAGCATCTTCTATCTCTTGATTGATAATTTCCATAACATCAGCATCGGCATCTCCCCTGCTGATTCTGCCACGATTAGCTGCGGTAGCAAAAATATCCGCCAAAGGCCGATCAGAGGCCTCCTGGTATGATTCATAAAACAAGTCACCAAATGCAGCCTGACTATTTCTTTGTTTCTGTCTTGCGGCGGTAATGGCTTGATTAAAGGCCTGGTCTTCACTGTTACCACTTAACCCTTTTATGATATCAACCGGTGAAACCTCAAGGGTAACGTGCATGCCGCCTTGTAAGTCCAGCCCTAGATTTAATTCGGTATCTTTTACCTCCTTATAAGTATACTCCGCACCAAATAGGTTATGCACGGGTAAGTTCCATATGGAATCAAGGTAGGCCTGCTTCTTTCCAAGATCAACCACACCATTGGTGTCAGTAGCATAGTCTATAGCATCTTGACTAATGGATCTTGAAACAAATGTGAATGATAAATAATAAACGCATAGCAGTGTTATAATAACTGTTAGCACTACTACAGCTCCTTTATTTTGCATGATTATAAGTAATTAATAAATTTTTAAGTTTGAAAAATGAGTTCCGTAAAAGGATTGGCTAATTATAAAACCCAGGGATTAGGGGGCGTTCGGTGATATAATTAAATTGAACAGCGTTTCAAAATAACGGTCTAACCTGAGTGTTTTAGGAACTTCATTGGTACCAACTTCAGTACTGATAATAATCTCACTTATGAAGTCGAGTGTCTGATTTATCGAAATTTGTGCAAAAGAAGCAACCGCTTCATGAGCCATCTTTAAAACGGGAAGCTCCTCTCCGTTCTCATCGGTAACATCAAGGGACACACCATCATTTGCGGTCTCTAAATAGCTATAGTAAAATGTTTGACTAAAGAGAATAGCAAAAGCAGCCAGTAATCCCAGAGCTATGCCTAAGCTTTCTTTACGCCGCGCTATTTTAAGAGTCCACTTCATTTGGGGCTACAAAGCTATATATTATCAGAAATAAAACAACTACCTCTTGTGGAGGATGGATCTTAAGTAGCCGGTAAGTACATCCCGCGCGTTGTCAAAATTATGATTGTTGGGTATAATAATATCTGCCTCGTCCTTCAAGGGCTTCAGATATTTATCATAATTAGGCATAACGTGCCGTTCGAAACGGTATAATACATCGTCCAAGTCGTATCCGCGCTCTACCTTATCCCGTACTATTCGGCGCTTTAGTTTCACATGTGCCTTTGCATCGATAAAAATTTTTATATCTAAAAGGCTATTAACCTCCTGGAAGTACATTACAAAAAGCCCCTCTACAACAACTACAGGGGCAGGCTTGAATTCAAGTATTTTTGGTGCCACATGGGGGTTATTAAATGTGTACTCCTGCCTCTTAAATGCTTCCCCTGCCTTTATCTTTCGTAAATCGCTGGCAAACGCCTTGTAATCAATAGATTGAGGCGTATCAAAATTTTTTACTCCGTTTTCATCCAATGGCTGCTGATCACGCGGATGGTAATAATTGTCTTGACTGATCAAACATATGTCCTCCTTACCAAACTTATGCAGAAGACTATTCAAAAACATGGTCTTCCCGGAAGCACTTCCTCCGGTGATCCCTATCAATGTGGTATCCATCAAAAGTGTTTGGTTAGGTACTTTACAAGTTTTTGCGTTGCTATCGCACGATGACTTATTTTGTTTTTTTCATCAGCCGCCATTTGGGCAAATGTCTGTTGATAGCCCTTTGGCATAAAAACAGGATCGTAGCCAAAACCTTGGCCTCCTTGAGGGCTATTCGTTATTGCGCCTTTTACTACACCTTCAAACTGCCTGGTTTTACCATCCTTGTTGATAAAGGTAATCACCGTCCTAAATTGGGCTTTCCTGTCTTCCTTACCTTGCAGCTTAGCGAGTAGTAATTCCATATTGGCGCCAATATCTCTTTGCTCACCCGCATATCTGGCTGAAATTACTCCCGGAGCGCCATCTAATGCAAAAACCTCTAATCCCGTATCATCAGCAAAACACGGTACATTATAGTTCTGGAAAACATAATTCGCCTTTTGGTGCGAATTTCCCTCTAAAGTGCTTTGGTCTTCAGCCAGCTCTTCCAGACAGCCGATATCTTTTAAGCTCAAAAGCCGGATAGAATCAGGCAGCATCGCCTGAATTTCTCTGACCTTATTTGGGTTGCTGGTAGCGAAGCAAATTTGCATTAGTTTATCGAAATTAATTCGACATCAAATTCAAGATTAGCGTTAGGAGGAATTGTATTTTGACCGGCAGGTCCATAAGCAAATGAGGCCGGTACGTACATGGTCATAAAACCCCCTTCTCTAATTTCAGGTATCATGATCTGCCATGCGACAATTAAACCCGTAATAGTGAAAGAAGCTTCACCGCCCGGATCCGCTTTGGGTTCATCAATTCCTAAAAACCTGGCTTCATAGTTAACATTTACATTACTGGTAACGGATGGAAAAGCACCTGTTCCCTGGTCTAATGTAAATCTAATTCCTGTTGGGTGTGTTTCTGCATTAACTCCCCAGTTAGTCAGAGAATCATTTATCACCTGAAGCTCCGAAATCAATCGTTCGGCATGAAGCTGA
>JBCDHA010000179.1:0-7192 GCA_038750705.1 Bacteroidota bacterium | reverse complement strand
GGGGGCATTAATCTGCTAAATCAATATGCCTTTTTACGTCAAAAGAGGTTCGGCTTAGTTTCTAAATTGAAGGTGTTAGATCGCGGTGCTTTTCAAAGTGTTGCCGTTGCCTGGGGTACGTTTTTCAATCATGGTAATGGGGTAATAATTGGCTTTGTCGCAGGTCATGTTGTTTCTTTAATCGTATCTATATCGGCCGTCATCAAAAATTTTGTTGGAATCAAGAATTTAAGGTCGTCTGTTCGGCAGTTACAGTTCTATATTAATTTCCCCCGGTATTCTATAGTTGCCGGCCTACTTACTAAGATTATTCAACACCTACCTATCCTTATGTTACCACTATTGGTCAATAAAAGTGTGACCGGCCAGTTCGCTTTGGCCTATCGTGTATTGAGTATTCCGGAAGTGATTTTAGGGGTAGGTATAGCTCAGGTCTTCTATTTGCGCATTGCGGAAAGGTTTAATCAAAAAAAACCTATTAAAGAGAATGTTATTTCACTTTGGGTATTGTTAGCAGCTATTGGAATAGCGCCTACTTTGGTGATCATGTTTTTTGGCGAAGAGCTTTTCGTATTCATATTCGGCTCCAATTGGATATTAGCCGGCGAACTTTCGTCAATATTAGCTCCGATGATATATTTCCTATTTGTTACCTCTGCCAGCAGCGCTGTTTATTCCGTTTTACAAAAACAAAAACACAGCCTGGTCTATACAGTTATTCATTTTGCGGGAAGGATATGCTGCTTGTACTTTGGATTTATGAAGTTTGAATTAAAAACAGTAATACTCATAATGATTGTTGTAGACATTATTATTGGGATAGGTTACTACTTCAACATGCTGCGTCAGATCCACAATTATGAAGATAAACTAGTAGAGTAATTCCTTCACCAAAATAGGTTTAGCCGTAGCGATACATCCGCAGTTCTCTTTAAACTTATAAAGACCCTGATTTAATTTGCCATGGACTGACGATATGCCTAAATCGAGATATTCAAAATTTTCTTGTTGACAATATCCATAGATCCCCTCAAGCAACATAACAATTGGACTGTAGCTTCGATATTCTATATCGTCTCCATGATAGAAGTTATAGAGTATGTTCCTGTTTATTTTTATACTAACCGCTACTGCTATCAGTCTTTTAGAATCATATACACCGAACAAAAAGTAATTATCAGGGAAAACGCTGAACATTTTCCTCAACTTATCAAGCGTCATGCTTACTGGAAAAGTATTTCTTATCCTTGTATCCGCAATGAGCCTATAAGCTTCATGGAGCTGGTCTGATTGCATGTACTTAAACTCAAAACGTTGTTCTTTGCACCTTCTGAGTTTCTTCCTTTCATTGTATTTTATGACTTCGGAATATATTTCCTCGCTTACTACCAGATGTTGGTTTACCTCACGTACAAGTTCCGTAAAACCGGCAACATTCAGTACCTGTAGTAAATGATCATAATTTTCCGAATGAACAGAACTGGGTAACTTCAATTGGACCTGAACAATACCATTATCTGAGCACCACAGAATCAGGGCATCTATAAACTGATCCAACGCCGGTAATCCCTGTACTGAAAACTCTACACCTCCAAATGAAGAATACCTTGCATTTATCAAGTTGTGCTTTTGGGTATATAAGTTGCAGCCAATTATTGCTTTATTATTGACTACCCAATTAAATCTTATCAGATTATCGGTTTCATTTTGAGAGAGGTATTCGACGCGGTTATAGAGTGCCGCTTCGTTGAACTCATGAGTGAATGGGTAATGCTCAACCGAAAAGTGACTCAAAACCTTTAACTGACCTTTGTTTTTACCTTACTCCAGGGCTTCACCTGCCAGTGAACTCTTCCTGTAGAAAGATGATTGCCATCGCTATCCATAATTTTTACTTCACAGGTTACCACAATACTATCTGACTGCAGTAGTGGCTCGTAAACCTCGGTTTTGAGCCAGTCATCACTTATTTCAAATTGCGCGTATGCGTCCATTTTCCCCTGATAATGGTAGTCCATTTCAAGCGTCTTCATGATAATACGATAGGCCTTTGGGTCCAGCCTTGATAACAACAAAAATCCTGTAGCAAACTCTGACACAGTAGCCATAGCACAAGCATGAATGCCTTTAATATGATTGAAGTTACTCTTTCGATAGGGTAGGTTAACTTTAATCTGACGGTCAGAAATCTCAGCTACTTTAAAACGATGAGGCTTGTTAAACGGAATCATTTTAAACAATCCCTGATTTAACAACCAGAGATAAAAGCCGGAATGTTGCGCTTTTACAATGAGTTTTTTTGTATCCATTCTTATGCTCTTTGGAGTGCTGCAAAATACCAATTATAAGCGTACTACTGGTTTGAGCTGCTTAAAAATTGTTAATTCACAAGAGTATGATCAGTTTTTGGGAAAGAGAATCTTTCATAAGCTACGATTTTGTGATAATTGGAGCAGGAATTGTTGGCCTCTCCGCAGCGCTTTCCATCCGAAAGAAAGAGCCGAAAGCCTCAATTGCCATCCTGGAAAAGGGAATATTACCGACGGGCGCGAGTACCAAAAATGCAGGCTTTGCCTGTTTTGGAAGCCTTACTGAACTCTTGACAGATGTAAAATCAATTGGGTCAGAAACTACTTTGGATCTGGTAAAGACTAGAATAAAGGGTCTTAAAAGACTAAGAGAAAGAGTTGGTGAAACTAATCTTGATTTTCAACAACATGGTGGATATGAGTTGATTGGTAAAGATGAACTTAGCGCTATAGATCAACTGGATGCTATAAATGAGCTATTATATCCCATCTTCAAGTCTAAAGTTTTTTACTTAAAGCCGGGGTTAATTAAGGATTTTGGGTTTGATGAAAGCACCGTCAAAACACTGGTGTACAATCCTTACGAGGGCCAGCTAGATACGGGAAAAATGATCAAGTACCTCTTGGCGTTGGCCGCTCAAAATAGCATTATAATGCATACAGGCACCGAGGTTATATCTTTAGAAGAATCAGCAAAAGTCATTATAAACGCCAAGGCCTCTAATTCAACCGTTTCCTTTAATGCCAGTCGAGTAATTGTATGCACAAATGCATTTACCAAAAAGCTCATTCCTAACGAAGAATTAGTGCCCGGAAGAGGTGTAGTTATTGTTACCAAGCCTATCGCTGACCTACGATTTAGGGGCACCTTCCATATAGATCAAGGCTTTTATTATTTTAGAGATTTTCATAATCGTGTGATCTTTGGCGGTGGCCGAAATGCCTTTCTCGAAGAAGAAACATCAACTGAATTTAAAATCAACGAAAATATTCTCGCCATTCTTAAGGAGAAACTAAATACAACTCTTCTTCCTAACACGAATTACTCCATTGATATGACCTGGACGGGAATAATGGCTTTTGGTAATAGCAGACAACCTATCATACGTTGGCACTCTGATAAAATCTTAGTGGGCGTAAGACTAGGGGGAATGGGTGTGGCTATCGGCAGTGAGGTAGGTGAAAAACTTGCCGATATGGTTTTAGAGAATGACGTTTAAAAAATCTTTTTTAACTTAACCTTTTAGCGACAAGATATGACCGATAAAAAAGAGCCCTCTTTTATTCTTTCTCTTTTGCCTATACTGTTCCTGGTTTTACTACTTGTGTTCAATGTAATTATCTACGGTGGAGATTCTTCTTACGGCCCAAATCAAATCGCACTGCTATTATCTGCAGCGTTTGCCGGTGTTCTTTCGCTGCGTCTCGGTTTTACCTGGCCGGAAATTGAAAAAGCCATTGTAAAAAGCATCAGTTCAGCGATGGCTGCCATTTTAATACTATTGATGATAGGCGCCCTATCGGGGACATGGCTCATCAGCGGGATCGTGCCCGCCATGATCTACTACGGCCTGGAAATTCTTAATCCCACTATATTTCTTTTCGCTGCATGCATCGTCAGTGCTGTAGTATCTCTAGCTACAGGAAGCAGTTGGTCAACTGCGGCCACAGTAGGTATAGCCTTAATAGGTATTGGCAAGGCCATGGGTATCCATGATGGCGTAGTAGCGGGCGCAATAATTTCCGGAGCTTATTTTGGCGATAAAATGTCACCGCTTTCAGATACTACCAACCTGGCTCCGGCTATGGCTGGCACCGATCTATTCACTCATATTCGCTACATGGCTTATACCACAGGGCCTTCTATTGTCATAGCGCTGATTATATTCTTAATTTGGGGCTTTACCTTAGACACATCGGTTGACCTAAGCCGGGTAGCCAGTGTACAAGCGGCCATTCAGACCCAATTTAATCTTAATTTAACGCTGTTTATAGTACCGGCAGCCGTAATCTTTCTTATCATAAAGAAAGTGCCGGCGCTACCAGCACTTCTCGTGGGTTCATTATTTGGTGGTATAGCAGCTTTAATATTCCAGCCCCACCTCATAGATTCCGTTTCAGGTATTTCCGGTGATAGTCTAAAGTCAGCCTATGCAGCTATTTTGAAAGCCATGTTCACAGATGTGAGCGTTACCACGGGTAACACCACTGTTGACAAGTTATTGACTTCAGGCGGAATGGCGGGTATGCTAAATACCATTTGGCTTATTCTTTCAGCTATGGTATTCGGTGGGGTACTGGAAGGTGCTGGAATGCTCAAGCGAATAGCCAGTGAAATAATCAAACTGGCACACTCTACAGGTTCACTCGTGGCATCTACCGCAGTAACATGTTTTACATTTAACGTAACAGCATCAGATCAATACATAGCTATCGTAGTTCCGGGACGAATGTTTAGCAGCACTTACAAGGAACGAGGTCTTGCCCCTGAGAATTTAAGCAGAACACTGGAAGATTCCGGCACGGTAACATCTGTACTTATTCCATGGAATACCTGCGGAGCCTATCAGTCATCTGTTTTAGGAGTAGCTACATTAGCCTATCTCCCTTACTGCTTTTTTAATCTGATTAGTCCTTTTATGACCATATTTTTTGCTTACCTGAATATTAAGATCCGAAAATTGGAGGAGTAACGTGTTTTTAGAGTCCATTTCAAACCCCGAAGTAAACGAGCTCGAGCTAAGAAGCTATGAGGGTACGATTACCCTTATCGAAGATAAAAGAGATTTCAAAAGTGCTTTTTCGAAAATAAAACGACAGTCCTTCATAGGTTTTGATACTGAAACTAAACCGGCCTTCAGAAAAGGCGAAGTGAATGACGTTTCGTTGATTCAACTTGCTATCCCTGATGAAGTTTTTCTTATCAGGATAAACAAAACAGGTTTGACCGATGGCATTATTGAACTATTCGAATCAAATGAGATTTCCAAAATTGGTGTAGCCTTGCGCGATGATATTAAAGATCTCCAACGTCTGAGACACTTCGAAGCTGTAAATTTCATTGAGTTAAACCATGTAGTAAAAGACCTGGGTATAGAAAGTAACGGCTTACGAAAGCTCACAGCCATCATCCTTGGCTTTCGCATCTCCAAAAGCGCCCAAACCTCAAATTGGGAAAATACGGTACTCTCCGGCAAGCAGAAATCCTATGCTGCCACCGATGCATGGGTGTGCCATAAGATGTATCAGGAGTTAGTATCAAAGGGCTATATATCAGATTGATCTGACGTCAAGGATTCAACAGCAGTTGTATTTTGTAATACTTTGAATATCAACATCTTAATTAAATTCATCATTATTCTTATGACTATTTTGGTCAAAAATAAGATCGGCTAAATATCACTATTATTTCCTCTACTTGTATAAAACACCCACTCACGTAAGGTTTTAGCCATTTATGTGCAAACCATGTATTTGAAATGAGTTCAATTATTTCTTTCTTATTGAACATTTCATTTACAACCTAATCAAAATCATATGTTAACAACTAAAACTAAAACCTATCTTACAGTTTTACTACTCTTTTTATGCTCTTTATCCTACGCTCAAACGAAAGAACAGAAGCAGCAGATTCGTAGTCGCTATAACCAGGCGAAACTTTCGGAACTGAAAACCACGTTCGATAATAGAGCGAAGGCCGATAAGCAAGAAGCCCTTCGTATCGCGGCACAAAGGGGGTGGAACATACTGAAAACGAATGCCGATGGATCAATTGACGAATTAATGGCGGTGTCAAGTGATGGTCAACCCATTTATTACACTATCTACAATGTGAATGCCGCCAGATCTACGCGAGCTAATCATCTCCATTCCGGGGGAACACTGGGACTAAATGTAAACGGCTTGGGTTTGACTGCCCATGTCTGGGATGGTGGACCTACCAGGCCTACTCATCAAGAGTTTGATGGCCCAGGAGGTCCTAACAGGGTAACCATCAATGACGGAGTTACCGCACTTAACGGTAATAGCTTCCATGCTCAGCATGTTACTGGTACCATTGTGGCGTCCGGAGTACAAGCTAACGCCAAGGGAATGGCGCCACAAGCCTTTGCTTTAACACATGACTGGAACAGTGACCTCAGCGAAGCAACAACTGAAGCAGCTAATGGTATGCTAATATCCAACCACTCTTATGGTTTCCGGGCCAGCTTGATACCTGATTATTATTTTGGAGCTTACATCGAAGAATCCAGGGATTGGGATAATTTGATGTATAACTCTCCCTTTTATCTTATGGTGGTGGCTGCAGGTAATGATGGTAATGATAACTCTTCCAATGGGTCTCCACTTAACGGTAGCTCTGCCTTCGACAAACTAAATGGGCACGCGACCTCTAAGAATAATATGGTGGTGGCCAACGGACAAGACGCCAATGTAAATGCCGATGGTACCTTAAACAGCGTTTTAATCAATAGTGGCAGTAGCGAGGGGCCTACTGATGATCTAAGGATCAAGCCTGATATTACAGGCAACGGCACTTCAGTGTATTCAACTTTTGACAATAGTGATGCCGCCTATAGTTCCATTTCGGGAACATCAATGGCTTCGCCTAATGTAGCTGGTACGTTACTCCTTTTGCAAGATCATTATAATCAGGTAAATGGCAATTTTATGCGGGCTGCCACCCTTAAAGGATTAGCACTACATACGGCTGATGATGCCGGGATTTCGGGTCCTGATGCTGTTTATGGGTGGGGATTACTAAATGGTAAATCGGCGGCTGAGGCCATCTCCGGTAACGGCAGTACTTCCAGAATAGAAGAACTTATACTGAGCAGCGGTCAAACCTATCAAATCACTGTGGATTCTGATGGGATAAACGC
>JBCDHA010000178.1:0-7203 GCA_038750705.1 Bacteroidota bacterium | reverse complement strand
CACATCTTTAACCGGACTTTTCTTCAGTCTTCTCTCACTGAAGGTAAAACCAGGCTCTCCCTCAAAATCAATGATAATAAAATCCTTGCCATTAAACAGTACTTGCCCCAAGTGATAATCGCCGTGTATTCTGGTCTTTATGCCTTCAATTTTGTTTTTATGAAACTCACTAAAACAATCGAGCACATCTTTTTCTCTTCCAAGAATCTCATCGGCCAGCACTTGAATGTTAGCCGGTAGTTCTTTTACCTTTTGGGAAAGCAGTTTAAACCTGTCCTTCACTAATTTTCTCAGTGAGGAGTAAACGGCACGCTGGTAATTACCCGATATTTTCTCAGGGGCAAAGGCCTCATCCATGTTATCAGAAGCGAGTGCCAGGTGCATTTCTGCCGTTCTTTGTGCCAGTTTTACAACACGTTCAACATAGATGTTGCCGATTAGTTCTTGAATGAGCTCGGGAGACTGTTTATAATCCAGTACTGGATTTTGACTCATCTTTGGTGGTTTGTCCGTTTTCTCCACTCTGGTAAAAACACGATCAAAATACCTGCCTAAAGCGTCAGTGGTCATCACCCAGGCATCTCCTTGATTTTCAACCATGGACTGCAGAAGGCCAAATACTATGCTTTCGCCTTCACCGGTTTTGAACTCAATTCCCCCGGCATACTTAGGCGCATTGGCAAAAGCGGTTTTCTCGGATAAGAACCGTACGATCTCAAGGTCCGGGTTAATTTCTTTTTCTATTTTTCGATAGAACTTAAAAAAGTACCGGTCATTGTAGATTATCGCCGTATTGCTTTGATCGGCTTTAAGCACCTTGGATCTGATGTCTCGCTTGAGAATATTTATTTTATTAAATGTGCCTGAGTTAAAACTCAACTCACCTACATCTGTTTTAACTTTGACTTTGCCGCTCATTGCAAAAAGCAGATAATCCCTAAACTTGGCATCATAAGAACTGTCTATTAAAAAACCCTGAAGCTTTCCAAAATCAATTCTGCAAACAACGCTTTGAGGGTTATAGTCAATTTCTTCCATCACATCCACAGCGGGAATAAAAGAAAGTGGCATGAAATAGAACTCCGGAAGCCGCTGGATGTAGCAAACTTCGAGAACCATAAGGTAGACCGTTTGGCTATCGACTTTCATAGGCACGGCCATGTCCACCTTTATTTTACTCATTTTTTTTGCCTTACCGCCAAACCACCTTGTTTTCCTGAGAAACCCTGATAGCACCTGATTTTCAAGGGTATTCACATCGTGAAAATTTGAAAAGAACTTATCCCAATTTGATTCCGCCTTGATAAGTTTAAGCCCTTCGTTCTCATTTTCTGCCTCAGCTACCTTTTCTTCCACATAGAACCAGAAGTAACCGTAAGGCCCAATGGTAACCGGGTATTCGCTCTGATCCACTTTGGGAAATACATTCTGGCTGAATACTTCTGTCAGACTGGACCCTCTAAAATCCCCTAAATCAATGGCGCTGGCCTGTGAATACTTGGAAAGGTTAGCAACGACAATGAGTCTCTCACCTTCATATTCACGGGCATATGCCAATATTTTGGAGTTGGTACTTTCAAGGAACGTAATGTTACCTCTGCTAAAGGCTTTGAAACGTTTTCTCATTGCTATGGTATTTTTAATCCACCATTGCAATGAAGAAAGATTGTTCTGCTGCACAGCTACACTAATAGCCTCGTAGCGGTATACGGGATCCGTTATTACAGGCAGATATAACTGTTGTGGATTAGCTTTTGAAAAACCGGCATTCATATTGGAATTCCACTGCATAGGCGTGCGAACGCCGTGTCGGTCTCCCAGAAAAACGTTATCTCCCATTCCAATTTCATCGCCATAGTAAATTATGGGTGAACCCGGCAGTGAGAATAACAGCGTATACATCAGTTCTATTTTGCGCCTGTCATTATCGAGCATAGGCGCCAGTCGCCTATGGATACCAATATTGTGTTTGGTGTTAGGGTCACTAGCGTAAGCCTTATACAGGTAATCTTTTTCCTCTTCAGTGACCATTTCCAGCCCTACCGAATCGTGGTTTCGAAGAAATAATGCCCATTGACCATTTTCAGGAGCATCTGGCGTTTGGTCGATAATATCTACAATAGGGTGGCTATCTTCCGTATGCATGGCCATGAAAAGCCTCGGCATCAGAGGATAATGCACAGCCATATGGCATTCTTCACCATCTCCAAAATAGGAAGCTGCTTCCTCAGGCCATAAATTCGCTTCGGCCAATAGAATACTTTCAGGGTACTTCTTATCTACGTGCTTTCTAAGTTTTCTTAGAAAATCATGGGTTTCGGGCAGGTTTTCACAATTTGTACCTTCTCTTTCAAACAGGTACGGTACAGACGCTAAACGCAAACCGTCAACACCCATCTTAAGCCAGAAATCTATGACTTTAGTGACCTCAAGCTGAACATCAGGACTATCATAATTAAGGTCTGGCATATGATGATAAAATCGATGCCAGTAATATGATTTGGCTACGGGATCCCAGCTCCAATTAGAGTTTTCATAGTCAGAAAATATTACTCTCGCCTCTTCGAATTTGTTCGGCTGATCATTCCATACATAAAAGTTTCTCCATTTCGAGCCGTTCCTGGACTTGCGAGATTGCTGGAACCAAGGATGCTGATCTGACGTATGATTTAATGCCAATTCTATGATCACGCGCATGTCTAATTCATGTGCGCGCTTCAGAAACTTCTTGAAATCCGTCAGTGTGCCATAATCAGAGTGAATGTCAACATAGTTTGTCACATCGTACCCATCGTCTTTAAGTGGAGATGGATAAAAAGGCAGCAGCCAAAGCGTATTTACACCTAGATCCTCGAGATAGTCTAATTTCCTTATCAGTCCCGTAAAGTCGCCGATACCATCAGCGTTACTATCAAAAAAAGCGCGGAGGTGTATCTCGTAAATTACTGCGTCCTTATACCACAAACTGTCTTTCGCCATATGTTATAGATTAGACTCCCTTATGTTCACTTTAAATAGATGGAAAGGCATGAAGTAAGGATCAAGTTCAACATAGTTCCACTCTTCCGTCCAGCGGTACTCGCTACCCGTAATTAAATCCGTTAATAAAAGGTTGATCCCACCCCGGATACCTAAATTCTCTTTAACGATATTCACAAACCCTGCCTGTCTATGATTGGGATCAAGGTTAACAACGGTAAGCATTATATTAGACAGATCAGTTGTTGTTTTAAGATAGGCAATCAAGTTATCGTTCTCAATAGAACAGAAGGTAATATTCCAGGTAGATTGAAGCGCCGCATTCTCTTTTCTGGCCTGATTCATTAACCTGATAACCTCAGTAAGTCGGTTTTTAACGTTCCAGTTAAAGTGCTTTATCTCATATTTTTCAGAATTCAAATATTCCTCTTTCCCTTCTAGAGGCGTATTGTCATAGTGCTCATAAACAGGGCCGTACATTCCGTAATTAGACGACAAGGTGGCAGCCAAGGCATACCTGGCCACAAAGCTGTTTTCATTGGCATATTGGAGGTGATACGGTAAGATATCAGGGGTATTCGGCCAGAAGTTAGGCCGGAAATAGTTTCTCGAATTTCCTTCTACCAGCTCAGTCATATACGCAATGATCTCCTCTTTTGTAACCCTCCATGTAAAGTAAGTGTAGCCTTGTGTATAACCGGCTTTGGCTAAACTTGCCATTACTTTTGGCCGTGTAAAGGCTTCTGATAAGAAAATGATGTTTTCATATTTCTTATTCACTTCATTTATTGCCCATTGCCAAAAGGGTATTGGCTTGGTATGCGGATTATCCACCCGAAATACTTTAACACCCTGGTCTATCCAATAGGTAATTACGGATAAAAGCTCATCCCATAGGTTCTTCCAATCATCGCATTCAAAATTAATAGGTAATATGTCCTGATATTTTTTGGGAGGGTTTTCTGCATATTGAACCGTGCCATCGGGGCGCCATTTGAACCATTCCGGATGTTCTTTTACATACGGGTGATCCGGAGCACATTGAAAAGCAATGTCAAGGGCAATGTCCACACCGAGATCTTTGGCTTTCTTTAAAAGTGACTTATAATCTTTGAGCATGCCAAGTTCAGGGTGAATATCTTTATGTCCTCCCAGCTTACTGCCTATCGCCCAAGGCGATCCGCATTCTCCGGGTTGAGCATTGACTGCATTATTTTTTCCTTTTCTATTTACCTGACCTATAGGATGTATCGGCGGAAAATAAAGGACATCAAAGCCCATTTCCGCTACCCTGGTAAGTACACGCTCACAATCCTTGAAAGTACCATGCTCACCCTTTTTCTCCGCTGCCGACCGGGGAAAAAACTCGTACCAGGAGGTGAAATTTGCTCGCTTGAATTCCGACTTAACGTATAACTCTTTTGATACTGTGGTATTTACAGGCAGCGGGTACTTCTGTACAAGAAGCGCCATAGCGTCAGATAATGCAGCGCTATACGCCTCTTCATATTTTCCGTGATCTTCAAACAGCGATATACAATGGTTGATCGTTTTGTGGTCGGTTTTATTTGCGAATTTGATTATTTCCTTCAGAAAAATTGCTCCTTCCAACAGCTCCACCTCAAGATGCTGACCTGCCGCTGCCTTTTTTTTGAAGCCGTCATGCCAGTTGCTAAAATAGTCAATCCAGGCTTCAAGACGGAAAGTATAAAGCCCGATGTCTTCTGTAACAAAGGTTCCCAGCCAGTCATCATTTCCTAGCGGGCGAAGCTCTGAGCTCTGCCAGCTTCTTTTCTTAGGGGGCTTGTATTTTATACAAGCCCTAATATAATCGTGCCCATCAGCAAATATGGCCGCCGTCACTTTTACAGTTTCACCTTCAGTTCTTTTAGCAGGATAGAGGCCACCATCCACCTGTGGTGTGATATTCTCTATGGCTACTCTGATCTTACCTTCTTTTTTCATGCTATTCTAAAATTACAGACGAATAAGCCGGTAACTTTACCTGACCCTCAGCGATTTCAACTTCTTTATCGCTCTCATAAATAATGCTTTTAAATGTGTCGACACCTACTCGGACACTTTCTGATGAGATATTATGTAAAACCCAAAGGTCATTGCCACCAATACCTCTGGTAAAAGAAACTATACTGGCAGAAACAGGCATTTCTTTGATGTCGCCAAAAGTAAGCACATCGCTCTTCTTCCTCAGGTTGGTCAATGTTTTGTAATGATTAAAAATGGATTCCGGATTACCCCTTTGGATACTAAGTGGCTCAATGTTATCATCTGTACTGTACTTGGGTTCCACCCATGTTGCTCTGCCCTCATCTTTATCTATCGATGTCCACAAAAAGGGTTCTCTAATCTGCTCATCAGGCTTCATTCCCAGCATACCCAGCTCTTCACCGTAATACAGATAAGGCGAGCCCGGCAGTGTTAATAAAATAGAGGCTGCTAATTTGATTTTGTCTTGATCGTTGTTCAGCATTGAAGCAACTCTGTTTTGATCATGGTTACTTAAAAAGGTAGCATTGATAAAATCAGGATTATAGCGTTTAAAAGCACTCAGGTTTTTCATAAAGCCCGAAACAAGTGAAACGGTGTCCAGCACCTTCCAGGAGGGCCCTGAAATAATTGCCGATCTCGAATGCTCACTATTTAAGGATTCAATAATACTAAAGGCCAGATCAAAATTAAATAATGCTTGTAAACCTTTCGTGTAAGGGCTGCTGATGTCGGTGGAAGCCCACACCTCACCAATCAAATAAACATCAGGTTTAATCTTTTGCATTTCTTCTTTAAACTCTACCCAGAAGGCATGATTATCGGAGGCTCTTTCGTCAGGAAATATGTGTTTGGCGGCGTCCAATCTAAAACCATCTACCCCTATGTCATTTAACCAGAACTTCCCTATATCGTAAATTTCTGTTCTTAGTTTATCACTGTCAAAGTTTAGATCCGGCATACCACCCCAAAAGAAACCATAGTAGTGTTCTGCGGTGGTATCTCCATCAGGAGCATGCCATTGTCTAATATTATCGGAATCCCCGGTTATGGACTTTTTAGATATGCGTTCAGCCACAGAGTCCTTGTTGGCCCAAACATAATATTCACGATAGTCTGAATCATTAGCTTTAGCTTTTAAGAACCATGGATGTTCAGCGCTGGAGTGGTTAATTACCAGATCGATGACAACTTTAATATTCGCCTCATGCGCCTTCCTTACAAAGGTTCTGAAATCGTCCATGGTACCGTAATCCGGATGCACATCGCGGTAGTTTGTAACATCATACTTATGATAAGAAGGTGAAGGCATAATGGGCATGAGCCAAACGGCCCCTACACCTAATTCTTGAAGATATTCTACTTTATCCGTCAGACCTTTGAAGTCTCCGATACCGTCACCATCGGAATCATTGAAAGACTGTACGAAAATTTCATAGGTGACAGCATGAGGCCAGTTGGAACCGCCACCGGATACTTCTTCGACGATTTGTTCTACCTTTTGAGAGCAACTGCATAGATACAGACATAACAAAAAGGTGAACGCGCAATGGGAAGTTTTCATTCAAGAAGATTCGTGAATTTAAATATTACCCAAAAAGTATTTGCAACCAAACTTAAATCACAATTTGAGAATAAAAATTGCAGAAAACGTTTGCATAAGATGATTATGCTATTGAAGGCGTTTTCTATGGCTTAGTAAAAAGAATAGACCACCTGCGGCAATGAGTAATCCTAAGCACCCTCTGCTTTCCGGAATATAAGGGTTTATCAGCTTTCATTGAAGCTCATGGCTCTTTCCCAGTTTGTAAGCATTCAATGAGCCGGGGAAGAAAACAATCTGTAACTGATTAAACCAAGGATGCAAGCGATCAACGACTTTCTGAAAACATTTTTGAATTCGCTTACAACGAATGATATAGCCACCGTCACGTAAATAAAAACCATAGTAACGGATCAGGATCATTCAGTTGCAACAAATAAGAAATTAACCATTTCTTGCTCTCTAACAGACCTCTAACCCTCAAAGTGTAAATATCAATACATTGGTAAGAACCCAAAACTTCAATACCTCAGGCGAATTTTATGGCATTGCTATAGCTTATTTTAATGCTTTCGAAACGATCTTTGGTAGCCTGATCCTGCTCTACAAAGAAATGGTCTAACCCTGCCAGTTCGGCCTTTTCGAAGATAGCTGCGTAGTCAATAGTACCTGTT
>JBCDHA010000177.1:0-7265 GCA_038750705.1 Bacteroidota bacterium | reverse complement strand
GGGCTTACCTCATCTGATGAGGAACACGAAAGAAAAATAATTGAAATAAAAATGACGTAGTAAAAGGTTTTCATAATGGCTTTATCCAAATTGACACCAGCCTCTCCAAAATGGTTGGAATAGATTTAAGTTTGATTCCGTTCTCCACTGTTAAAACCTTTAATTTGCATCCATGCATGTCAATCCTAATTTGATATTTACTATGCTCTTATGTGTGGAATAACCGGAGTTTACGCCTTCAATATGGTTGGTCGTGTGAGCATGATCAATGTGACTAAGGCCACTATGGCGTTGGAGAAACGTGGTCCCGATTTCCAAAATGTCTACAATGATCAGGTCGTAGCCTTGGGCCATCGAAGGCTTTCTATTATTGACACTTCTGCAGATGGAAACCAACCCATGTGGGACACTACCGGGAGGTTCTGCCTTATCTTTAATGGAGAAATCTATAATTACAAAGAACTTAGAGCGGACTTGGAAGCATCCGGAAGCTCATTCAAATCCCAGAGTGATACCGAAGTACTGCTTCAGCTTTTGATTAAAGAAGGGCGTGAAGCACTAAACAGGGTTAACGGTTTCTTCGCTCTGGCTTTTTACGATTTAGACGAAAAAAGTCTATTTATTGCCAGAGATCGGATAGGTATCAAACCTCTCTATTATCTCATCGATGAGGACCGGGTGCTTTTTGGCTCTGAAATGAAAGCTATCTTGCAATATGGAATCAATAAAGATATCGATTACACGGCGCTTTACACATACCTTCAGCTAAATTACATTCCTGCCCCTGCCACCATTTTTAAGTCCGTTAAGAAACTACTCCCGGGACATGGTATAGTAATCAAACCCGGTGAAGTGAAAGTGGAATCCTATTATCAAATTCCATTTTCAAAAAGTGGTTACACGAAAGAAAGTTATGAAGACCAGCAGCTAAAGTTAAAGGAACTGCTAGATGCATCGGTTCAAAAGAGGTTGGTGGCCGATGTGCCTGTAGGTTCATTTCTGAGTGGAGGCATCGATTCATCGGTAATTGCGGCATTGGCTAAACGGCACAAGCCCGACCTGCACACTTTTTCCATTGGCTATAAGGACGAAAAATTCTTTGATGAAACGAATTATGCCAGAGCCGTTGCCAAGAAAATTGGCTCAGAGCATACCGTATTTTCCCTAACCAATCAGGATTTATATAGTGAGGTCCATCAGATTCTGGATTATATAGATGAGCCTTTTGCTGATTCTTCAGCGATAGCAGTTTATATTCTTTCCAATGAAACAAGAAAACACGCAACTGTAGCACTTTCGGGTGATGGAGCTGATGAACTCTTTGCCGGCTATAATAAACACGCCGCTTTTTTACGGATCATCAACGGAGGTTCGGCTATGAAAACCGTAGGCGCATTGGGTACGGTCTGGTCATGGCTACCTAAGTCTAGAAACAATGTACTCACCAACAAATTCAGACAACTTTACCGCTTCAGCCAGGGTATGAAATTAAGTGCTGCAGAACGCTATTGGCAGTGGGCGGGATTCACCAATGAAGCTGATGTTGATAAACTCTTTTCTGAATCATCAAAACAGATGTTTGATCGTCAGTACTACCAGGACTTTAAACACAAGATTCTAAGATATATTCCAGACCGGGAGGGAGTAAACGATCTATTGTATACGGATGTGCAATTGGTTTTGACTGATGATATGCTCACAAAAGTAGATAGAATGAGTATGGCCAATAGCCTGGAAGTCAGGGTGCCTTTTCTGGATCACGAGCTGGTTGAATATGCATTTCGGCTTCCCGTAAAATCCAAGATCAACCCAACCATTAGAAAGCGTATTGTTCAGGATACCTTTAAAGGTATCTTACCGCAAGAGCTCTACAATCGCCCTAAAAAAGGCTTCGAAGTGCCACTACTAAATTGGTTCAGGCGAGAAATGAAATCAATGATTCAAGATGATCTGTTAAGTGATTCATTCATCAATGAACAGAATATTTTTAATATCAGGGAAATAAAAAAGCTTAAAAAGAAACTATTTTCATCCAACCCCGGAGACGTACACGCAAGAATTTGGGGATTAATTGTGTTTCAAAGTTGGTGGAAAAAGAACATTATTTAGAAGGCATTTTTGGTCTTTTTATTACATCCTGCCGCTATTCGTCCTATCTTTATTATATATTGCCAAGTATCTAAATTCAGTAGAGTGAGCAAGCTTATTTTTTTATTTTTAATGGTGTCGAGTGTGGTGTTTGGTCAATCACAATCCGCACTCTGGAAGATTTCAGGTAATGGTATTAAAAAGCCATCTTATCTATTTGGTACTATTAATTTTCTCCCTAAGGATGGATACATTATTCCCAAACCTGTGAGTGAGGCATTATCCTCTTGTGAAATTTTTGCCACTAAAATGGCGCTGGACAGAAAAACGCAGAAGCAATTTAATGATGCTGTGAAGATACCTAATAACGGGTGGATCAATGATTACCTAACCGATGATGAGCTCAACCAACTCAGATTACTGTTACTTCTTGATTATGAAGTTAAAGAGACGGCCTATCATGATTTTTACAGCAGGCTGCAACCTATTATTTTAGTAACAGCCACTGCCGCATTACATTTGGGTAGCAACATTACTTATCCGGAAAAAGAACTTGAAGCAATAGCAAAAAAAGAAAACTTAAAGTTCGTTGGACTAAGTAGTATAGATGAAGAAATTCAAGCTTTCAGACAGTTCCCTATAGAAGATCAGGTGGAAGCCTTGAAGTATACCGTTAATAATTTCTATCAGCATATTAAAGATTACGAAAATATGGTAAGTGCTTATCTGAAAGAACAAGATCTGTTAGCTGTGAAAAAAGAGACCTTTAAAGCAACAAATAAAAGCCAGGCTTTTAAGAAAGTATATTACGATGACAGAACTAAGGCTTGGCTACCACAAATAAAGAAACAAATCAAGTCGAAACCTGCGTTTTTAGCGCTTGGCGCTCCTTACCTGGTAGGGAACGAAGGTTTGATTGAAATGCTCAGGCAAGACGGCTATCAGGTAGAGCCTGTTACTTTGGAGTTTGTGCCACCTAAAACATCTTACTAAACCTGACCTATTTACTTTCTGCTAATTCACTATGCTCCGGACAGGCGTTCATAGGTAAACTTATTTTATCTACAACAAAAGTGCGCTCTACTTTGGCCAGGTCCAAATTGGGATCTATCAATAATTGAGGTTTTCGATGGTTAAGCTTCGTCATCACCCTCGCATATACCTGTACATCTTCATAGCCCCTGGTATGCCATTCCTTTTTCAAGTAATGTGCAAAAGACAAAATTAAATCTGTTTCGGCTGACATTTTGCGGAATTGCCTCCGCGTAAGGTAATCTCTCGGGTTAATTTTCCACTTCTCACCGGTACTGGGATTGATTACCTCAAAACTAGACCCACTGCCTGACTTTGTCCGGCTCATTAAACGCCAGGAGAAACGATGACCTTTCTCCGTCCAGTTTACGTTCTGACCACTAAGGTAATGGCGATGAGGTACAAAAACTTGAATGACCAGTATTGAAATGGCCAATAGTAAACCGGATGTTACCCTCTTTTCAAAAGAATGGTCATCAATTATGCTCCCCATCCGCAATTTATTTTTAAGCCACTCTGTTGGAAATAGCAATAGCGTTAGCGACGCTGTAGCTATTGAAAAGCTACCTATACCTAAAATTGTGAAATTCAGAATATGAAACAGGCACTGGGCTATTTGTGCGTAAGGCCGGGTAACTTTGTATATCAGTAGCCAAATGATAGATAAATCAAAAACCAACCCGCCAAAAGAAAACAGTTGGGCCAAAACCTGAGGGAAATTAGTACCCACTGCCCGCAGGTAAGATCTATTATTAAAAAAAGTGTTTAGCGGTTCCGAATGATAAATCCAGTCATGATTAAGTTTGGCTAACCCACTGTAAAAATAAATTACTCCTAATAAAGCCTGGAAGATGAGTATATTCCAGGCCGGCACTTTCCCCGATTCGTCCTTTTTGGCTCGTTCATAGTCGGGTTGAATGGCTAACAAGAGAGCGCCTAATAAAAAAAATAAATAGAACTTGTTCAATGTATATGCTACATCCAAGAGGAATACATATCCAAATCCAATTAAAAATAGGGCTAACGCCCATCTTGTATATCGACCGAGAATTATAAAAACAGATAGTAGTATTAATAGTATAAAAAGCACGTACATGCCGTACCCTGGCAGCGGTGTTAACCATTCAAAACCGTAATGAGATAGGTTTACTTTTGCCGATACATAAGCTTCCGTCACATATCCGCTCACGAGCATACTTACCGTATCCACAAAGAACCATATGCCGATACTAAAGCGTAATAAATAAGCTATTCTCGCGTCTGCTTTGGCAAAAAGAAACTTGAACATGGCCTCTTTATTTCAAAACTTGAATATACCCCTTATATATCTTTTCTGAGCGAAATTGATTTACGACATGATAATAGTATATTCCAGCAGACACATCTCTGGCTGTCCATTTACCGTCATAGCTCTTCTTTTCATAGATTGATTTACCATGCCTATCAAAAATTTTAATATCCCAGAAACCATTCTCCAACTCCAACATATCAAAGTAATCATTTTTACCGTCGCCATTTGGTGTAAAAACGTTAGGAATAAATTTTATGTCTTCCTGAATAAAAACAGATTGACTAAATCTACTTCTGCAGCCATTTTCATTGGTAAATACCAGTTCAACACTATGAATTCCCCCTTCACTGTACGTATGATCAGGTGAAGCGTCAGTGATAATGTTCCCGTCACCCATATACCAGGTCCAGCTGCCTGCCGGAAATTCGTCGTAAAGAATTTGAACCATCTCTCCGGTAAAAGGATAACTCACCGGAATTGAAAAGCTTACTGCCGTAGTATCGTATATATTGATCTGGGTATTTTGAGAAATTGGAACCCGACAGCCAAACTCATCTTCCAAAATTAGGCCGGGGTTAAAAGTTCCCAAAGCCTGATAGCTGTAGTCCACATCCGGCACGTTGGTTTCTCTGACAACACCATCACCAAAATCCCATAGATAACTAACGGTATTGGTAGCTGAAGCTTCAAACAAAACTTCTTGACTTAAGCAGCCAGTATCTCGATCAACGCTGTATGACCCGAATGGGCCACCAAGCTTCACAAGCTCATCGAAACGGCTTGAATCTATACAACCAATATTATCGGTGACCACCAGGCTGATATCATAGTTCCCGGGAAAATTGAAAGTATGTGCGGGGTTTTCAAAAGAGGAAAAGAATTCATCATTTATGCGCCAATCCCATTGCACAACATTTTCGGTTTCCGTCGAAAGGAAAGTGCTGGTCAGCGGCGGACATTCCGCAGAAATTTGCTGTGCCGTAAAGGCAGCGCTTGGTTTCTGAACAATCACTTGTTTTGTAATCTGATTGCTACAATCGTCTTGATCGGTAGCTTCAAGCGTAACTTCACGCACTCCCCTCGTTGCAAAGGAAATAGCTGGATTAATTGACAACAATGTATCCTCATCGATATACCATGCATACGTTTGAGCATTTCGCGAATTATTTAGAAGAGATATCTCCTCGTTTACGCAAAAGGCACTTTTTGAAAATTCGAAATCAGGGAGGGGTTCCGTGTACTTTACCAAGTCTTCTTCTAACACTGTACACTGCCCTTCAGCATTTTTAATAGTTAGCGAAATATTGTAATCACCAAAATCTGAATAGGTATGAACAGGATTCTGTTCAGTAGAAGTTATACCGTCTCCAAAATCCCAAAGCCATTCTTCAATATCAGGTGCAGCAAGTGAGAGATCCTCAAACTCTACCTTGAGTGAATCACAAAAATTCAACGACTCCTTTTTCTGAAATTCACCTTGAATATCAGCCACTACTATTAAATCTGTCTTTTCAAGGTAATCTGAACACCCGTCCCAATCATAAGACGATAGCGCTATGGTATATTTTCCAGGGCTGGTATATTTAACATTAGATGGAGCCATAGTCGAAGAGGTTCGCCCGTCGCCAAAGTTCCACACCCACCTTACTGCGTCAGTAGAAAGATTGTTAAATTTGATTCCTTCGTTTATACAAACATTCGTATTACTAACAGTAAAATCTGACTGCACATCATAGATATTGATTGCGCTCAGCGTGCGTACGGTACAACCGGTAGTATTATTAGTGGCCAAAAGTGATATGATATAGTTCCCTGTTTCAGAATAGGTATGTGTGCCCGGATCTGCTACAGTACTGGTTTGTCCATCTCCAAAATCCCATAAAAAAGAATCTGCGTTCTCAGTATCATTTTCAACGAACACGGTATACGTATCAATACAGTCTTTACTTACTGAAAACTCGGGCTTTGGATCTAACACTGTAATAACATCCGTCAGCACATAATTATTATCAGAGGGGCAACCTTTGTAACTGACAGAAAGAGAAATCGTATAAACCCCAACATCATTGTAAGTAAAGGTTAACGCGGGCTGGGTTGTTTGAAAGGAACGGCCATCCCCTACATCCCAGCACCATAAATCAACCTCTCCCGTTGAAGTATCAGTGAGCCGAACCACCTCCAAAACGCATGCCTCGGTCTTATCAACCTCAAATGATGCCATCGGCTTTTTATCCGCAGGCACAACATTGACCTGTCGCTCTTTTGTACTTGTACAGCCAAACTGATCGGTAATGGTTAGCGCTGCTGTAAAATCTCCAGCTACCGTGTAGGTGTGGGTTGGACTGGCTTCCGAAGAGGTAGAACCATCGCCAAAATCCCAAAGCCAAGTCAAAATTCCATTCTGCGAGAAGCTGATGTCTTCAAATTCAATGGTCTTAGGCAGGCAACCACCTAAGGTTTTATCATCACCACAGGTAGAAGTTATGAAGGGTTTAAAATCAGCAATAATGGGGTTTCCTACATTAATAAACCTTTCATAAGTACGGCTACATCCATCATTAGTCGCTACTAACCTTACCCGGTAGGAACCCAGAGCGGAATACTCATGAAAAGGGTTTTTTTCGGTCGAAAAAGTACCATCACCAAAATTCCATAGATAAGAGTCGCTGAAATTAGAAATATTTTCAAAGAGCACACCTTTATCACAGTCCTGCTTTGATTTAAAATCAGGTGAAGGTGGATTTAAAACTGTTACTTCTTGCGTTGAAGTGCTGGTACAACCGTCTGAAAATGTTGCTGTTAATTTTGCATTATATGAACCCGCGACAGTATATACATGAGAAGTATTCTGAGC
>JBCDHA010000176.1:0-7281 GCA_038750705.1 Bacteroidota bacterium | reverse complement strand
TTATCCAGGTCAATACCAGGTACTTTTAACGTAATTAAATAATGATCTGTATTACGAACAATATTTGTTACCGGTTGACTCATACCACCGTTTAAGGTATTCATGATATCAGAAGTTTTCAGCACACTCCTAACCCAATTTCTGTCTTTATCGTATCTCATGATTCCTCCTGTTTTCACTCTCTCAATCAATATTTGTTCCTCATGATTAAATCGGCCATATAGTCATTAAAGGTCTTTTACTACTGTCAGGCTGACAGTCTGCATTTACGGTTACTATCTGAACACTTTTTATATTTAACGTTAAACCCATTCGTTGTCATGCGTAACGTGTCCTATTTATTGCTACATCTTCTAAGTGTAATTTCATACGGACAGGGGATTGATGTCTCTGGTACGTGGACTGGGAACTCGTACTTTGTCAATACACAATATGAAACGACCTACGAGTTACAACAGACAGGAGATAAAGTAACCGGTTTTATCTACACCAAAAATAAAAATGACTCCACAAAAGCGGTTATTGAAGGCACTTTAAAAGGCAGTAAGCTTTCTGTAACAGGCACTGAATTTATTTACAAGGTAGGTGCGCTTTCCTGTTTGTCCAAATCCGATCTGACCTTTAGTAATAGAGACGGAGCAAATATTTTAAGTGGTAAATGGAAAGGTACCCTGGCCTTGAATACCTGTCTGCCAGGCGCCTCAGGCAGAGTAGAGCTTTTCAAAAAAGAAATTGAAACGATTGTATCTGCTCCGCTAGTCACCAGTGGAAAACCTGATCATATTCAGAAAGACGACTTTGAAGGAGTTGAACTGGTAAAGGCCCTTTCTGATAGGAAATACTATGCACTGGTGATTGCGGTAGAAGACTATCAAGACGAAAACATCCAGGACCTGAATAACCCGGTTTCGGACGCAACAGGTCTGGCGCAGGTATTAAATGCTAATTATACGTTTGAGAAAGCAGACATCCGTTTGCTGAAAAACCCGAATCGAGCAGATATTATTGAGGCCTTCGATAAGCTGGCACGCGAAATTGAGGAACGGGATAACCTCTTCATCTTCTATGCCGGCCATGGCATTTGGGATGAGCGACTGAAACAGGGTTTCTGGCTGCCCAGTGATGCCCGGTTAGATTCCAAGGCCCAATGGCTATCTAACAGCACCTTACGGGATTACATCAGTGGCATCAAGTCCAAACACACCTTACTGGTGACAGATGCATGCTTCAGTGGAAGCATTTTTAAGGAAAGAGCGGTATTCACCAACTCAAGGGCCATTTTAGAAATGTATAAACTGCCCAGTCGTAAAGCCATGACCAGTGGAGCGCTAAAAACCGTTCCGGATAAAAGTGTTTTTATCCAGTATTTGAACCGAAACCTGGCAAATAACCAAGCCCCACTCCTATCCGCAGAGCAGCTTTTCCAATCGTTTAAGGTAGCCGTGATCAATAACAGCCCAAACGGGCAAGTCCCTCAATATGGTCCTATCGGTCAGGCCGGTGATGAAGGTGGGGATTTTATTTTTTTGAGAAGAGATTAGGTTGCTAAGTCCCCGGCCTCTGAACCGGGGCCTCGAACTAAACTACCTCAATACTGGCTTTAACTAGTGAGACTTCGAATTTAACTACATCAACTGGAGTTTGATCCTAAGTCTCACATCAACAGTGATTTTGGAATCCCTTACCTGAAATAGTCTTTTTCCTTCAACCTCCTCAGAGTCTCTCGCAGAGGACTCTGAGGTATAATGCACTAAGTCATAGCTATTCTTTATGTTCAATACTATTTAATTCCTTATAGTGAGTCACCGAATAAGTACCCTGCCGCCCTCCTTCGTAAAATCCTGCGCTGGAATATGGGTAATGAACAAAGTCATCCACCAGGTTCCACTTCCCTTGAAGAAATACACCTCATGATTGGCGCTATGTTCGGTATGTGTTGACACTTCTTTTAGTTCATTTTATGATTACGTTCCTAAGCTCAGAGTCATCTGCGAGAGACTCTGAGGAGGGTTAGATAGTTTGTCTTTTAACTCACTTTAGTTATTTAGGCTGAGCCGAGGTTATTATCAACTGTCATCTTTACCCTAGCTCCCCATATTTATCGCTCGTGATATACGAGCGACTGGAGGAGCTCCAAAAACTGTACTTTTCAACACGTTAAGTAAACGGTGTTTTCTTAAATGATATGTCTTTTGTAACTACCTTTAGAACGTCCCATTTACCAATATTTTTGTTAAGAACTACACTGCATTTGAAATAACTTAAAGTATTATTTTCACTAAAACTGGTTGCAAAAAATGAGAGTTTACAGGTTTCACCCTTAAGCCTTATCTTCTTGGTGATGAGAAAATGACTTATAGGGCCTGGGTCCAAGCTTGATGCAAAAAGATTACTGAATAACACAATATAATATCGATCTGTTTTGTGAAACAGATATTGTTGCCTTTTATTGGTTGACATTAATGTATAAATATTGAGATAGTCTTCAATATTTTTTTGTATCGCCAATGTAGATAAGAAATATACCGTGTCGTTCTCAATTTTACTGACCTGTTCTAGTTTCAAAGAAATTTTATCATTAGTGATCACGGCCTCGAGTATTTCTTTTAAGTTTCTATCTTCTTGAGCGTAATTTATTCGCACTAAGAACAGAATAAATATTATGCTAAAGGTGATCTTCACGATTCTCATGTTTAGTCAATATGAAAATATAGAGCGCATTCCCAAACCCACGCATCTGTACAGACGAAAAGTGACCTGGTTTGTGCTGAATACCATCCTCGAATTCTAATCTTTCCTGGATTGCCAAATCGCGGCTTGGATGTGTCTAAAGGATAACGTTCAAGTGTGCAAGATACCACTTCTTAAGAATTGGGCACCCATCCTTTATCTATCATCCCGAATTCCGGTCACGTTGAATTATTTCGGAGCCCGGGTCAAGCCCGGGAATTGTCTAGAATAACTCCTTCGCTATCTTATACACCGGATCAGACTTGCCCATAGAATAGTAGTGCAGTACGGGCACACCTTTGTCCATCAGTTCTTTCGACTGCTTTATGCACCACTCCACTCCTATTTGCTTGGCTGCTTTGTTGTCAGCGGCGTTGTCTATTTCATCAGCTAAGTCTTCAGGTAGATCAATATGGAAAAACCGTGGCAGCACGGTAGTTTGCTTCTTTGTGGTAATCGGTTTAATTCCCGGAATGATAGGAACATTGATATCGGCCGCCCGGCACTTATCTACAAACTCAAAGTACTTACTGTTGTCAAAAAACATTTGGGTAACAATGTAATCCGCACCATTATCTACTTTCATTTTCAGGTATTTCATATCGGTTTTTAGGTTGGGCGCGGTAAAGTGCTTTTCAGGATATCCTGCTATACCTATGCAAAAATCCGTAGGGGCAGGCTCATGTATTTCCTCATCCAGGTATTTGCCATTGTTCATATTCATTACCTGCCCTAACAGATCACTGGCATATTTGTGCCCATCAGGTTCTGGTATGAACATAGCTTCGTTCTTCTTGGCATCGCCTTGCAGCACCAATACATTATCAATACCTAAAAAATCAAGATCGATGAGTGCATTTTCTGTTTCCTCCCTATTGAAACCACCACAAATGATATGAGGCACTGCATCTACCTCGTATCGGTTTTCAATAGCCGCACAAATACCTACAGTCCCCGGTCGCTTACGAATGGATTTCTTTTCAAGTAAGCCATTTTCACGGTTTTTGTAAACAAACTCTTCTCTATGATAAGTGACATCAATGAACGGAGGTTTGAACTCCATCAATGGATCTATATGGCTGAAAAGGTTTTTGATATTCTCTCCCTTCAACGGCGGCAATATTTCAAATGAGAATAATGTGGCCTTTGCTTTTTTTATATGTTCGGTTACTTTCATGTTTTTATTGTATTGGAGTGCTGTTGTGTTTAGGTGCTAAGTGATCGTTACTCCAACAGACAGGTTCGCACGCATACACACGTCAACTCTCATTTCGTTCTTAAATATTTTATCAGCCCCAATATCATGTTTTTGGTCGAATCGATTGATGAATTCAGGTCGTCAAACTCTTGATCATTAATGTACTTTAAGTCTAGCAATATGTAGCTCATACTCTTGACCTCCTGTGCAGAACTCGAAGCAATACCAAGAAACCGTATAAATTCCTTATCTGAAAACCGTCCAAAGCCTTCCGCTATGTTATTCATGACACTGACCGATGCTCTTTTAAGCTGATCAACTAGTCCGTAGTCCTTATTTAACCCGTCATTGCTACAAAGAAGGAAGACCTGCTTAACCAACATTCTTGCCTCTTTCCAGCAATTCAAATCTTCAAACTTCTCTATTTTGGGCATAACTAATCTACTTCAATACTAAAGACTTAAACACCATCATAACCTATACACTTACCCACCCCAACACATCAAAACTATTTGTAGGCTAAATTAGGCGCTAACCACTTCTCAATTGCTTCCACTTCCATCTCCTTTCGCCTAGCATAATCCTCCACCTGATCCTTCGCTATTTTCCCTAATCCAAAATATCTGGACTGAGGATGTGAGAAATAAAAGCCACTAACCGAAGCTGCAGGATACATGGCAAAGGATTCCGTAAGGCTAATACCCGTATGTTTTTCCACTTCAAGTAAATCGAAGAGCAAACGTTTTTCCGTATGATCAGGGCACGCGGGATAGCCCGGGGCGGGGCGAATACCAGAGTACTTTTCACGAATCAGTTCTTCATTATTCAGTGACTCGGATTCTACATATCCCCAGAATTCTTTTCTCACTCTTTTGTGCATAAGCTCAGCGAAGGCCTCTGCCAAACGATCTGCTAAAGCCTTAACCATAATACTTTTATAGTCATCATGCTCCTTTTCGTAACGTTCGACTAACTTTTCAATGCCCACACCCGCAGTAACAGCAAACCCACCCAAATAATCTGTTACACCAGAGCTTTTTGGCGCTATATAATCGGCCAAAGAAACGTTGGCAATATTTCTCCCCTTTTTACCCTGTTGCCTTAAAAAATGAAAAGTGGTAGTAGTATCAGCACCATTGATCTCCACGTCGTCATCCGATGAGTTAGTGGGAAACAACCCAATAACAGCTCTGGCAGACAAGCTTTTTTGCTCTATGATCTCGTCAAGCATATCATTGGCATCATTGTAAAGCTTCGTAGCCTCATCGCCAATGACCTCATGCTCCAATATTTTAGGGAATTTCCCTTTGAGCATCCAGGTCTGGAAAAAGGGTGTCCAGTCAATGTATTCTCTGATAGCATTAAGTGGATAGTTATTAAAAACCTTTACGCCCTCAACTTTGGGTTTTGGTGGTATATATCCTTCCCAGTTGATAAGTACCTTATTCGCCTTCGCCACTTCGTAAGGAATATATTTCTTCTCACTACTACGGCTTGAATGACCTTCTCTCAGCTGATTGTACTCGATCTTAGTACTCTCATGGAATTTATCTTTTGTATCCTCACCTAAAAGCTCTCCCATTACAGGAACACTTCTCGAAGCGTCCAGCACATGGATGACTGAACCGCTATAGTTAGGATCAATCTTGACAGCGGTATGAATACGGGATGTAGTAGCTCCGCCAATCAACAAAGGGATTTTCATATTGCGCTTCTCCATCTCCTGGGCTACATAAACCATCTCATCTAATGATGGTGTTATTAAGCCACTCAGGCCAATGGCTGCTACACCTTCTTGTTCAGCGGCATCGAGAATCTTTTCCGGAGGTACCATAACTCCTAGGTCAAGTATATCATAATTATTACATGCTAATACAACACCTACAATGTTTTTTCCTATATCATGAACATCACCTTTAACCGTGGCCAAAAGCACCTTAGCAGTTGAACTGGTATCTTGATTTTGCTTTTTCTCTTCCTCTAAAAACGGTTCTAAATAGGCAACCGCCTTTTTCATTACTCTTGCACTTTTTACGACTTGCGGCAGAAACATTTTACCCGAGCCAAACAGGTCTCCAACTACGTTCATGCCATCCATCAATGGCCCCTCAATTACGTGAAGCGGTCTTTCATACTGTTGACGGGCTTCTTCCGTATCTTCTTCAATGTGATCAACAATTCCTTTTACCAGCGCATGAGAAAGCCTTTCCTGCACTGTACCTTGACGCCATGCATCGTCTTTTTGCTTTACTTTGGTATCGCCTTTAAAACTTTCAGCAAAGTCAAGGAGGCGTTCGGTAGCATCATCTCTGCGGTCCAGCAACACATCCTCTACGTATTCCAGTAAGTCCTTAGGGATTTCATCGTAAACCTCCAGCATGCTGGGGTTCACAATTCCCATATCCATCCCATTTTGAATCCCATGGTACAAAAAAGCTGAGTGCATAGCCTCGCGAACGGCATTATTGCCACGAAAAGAAAAGGAAACGTTGCTGACTCCGCCGCTTACATGCGCTCCCGGAAGGTTTTCTCGGATCCACTTTGTAGCTCTAAAAAAGTCCAAAGCATTTGTGCGGTGTTCTTCCATACCCGTGGCCACCGGAAAGATATTCGGGTCGAAAATAATGTCATTCGGATTGAAATGAACGGTATGAACAAGGATTTTGTATGATCTTTCGCATATCTCAATTCTACGTTCATAAGAGTCTGCCTGCCCCTCTTCATCAAAAGCCATTACAACAACGGCCGCTCCATATCTTTTGATAATTTTGGCTTGACGGATAAATTCTTCCTCTCCTGCTTTGAGGCTTATTGAATTTACAATTCCTTTCCCCTGAAGGCATTTTAGCCCGGTTTCTATGATCTCCCATTTGGAGGAGTCCACCATAACAGGAATGCGCGAAATATCCGGCTCAGACGCCATCAAATTGAGAAATTCCATCATGGCCTGCTTGCCATCAAGCATGCCCTCATCCATATTTACATCGATGATCTGCGCTCCACCTTCTACCTGTTCACGCGCTACTTCCAGCGCCTCTTCAAGGTTACCTTCCTTAATCAAACGCAGAAATTTCCTGGAGCCGGTTACATTTGTACGTTCTCCAACGTTCACGAAGTTAGATTCAGGCGTTACAACCAATGGCTCTAAACCACTTAAACGCATAAATGAATTTATTTTATTCTTCATCATTCACCACACTTTGAACCGTCAAACCAATAAAGGTGGTCTGACAACTACCCTAATCTTGCTCATAAAAAAAGCTCTCCTGATAAATCAGCAGAGCTTGAAATGTCTTCTCTTTTTCTGACTTATCTTCCTCCGGAATGCCGGAGCTGGATTTGGCACCTTTCCG
>JBCDHA010000175.1:0-7283 GCA_038750705.1 Bacteroidota bacterium | reverse complement strand
ACATTTCCACTGGCAAGGTAGTGCGTTTCCAACTCCCTGGTGGTGAGCTGTAGTCCCGCTTTAGTTGCCGTAATCAGTGAATTGACAATAATTCCAGGGGGCACTTTACGAAATCGCATCCCTATTAATTCACCAAGCGTTACCCGCACACCTGAGAAAATAGCTGTGATCCAGAGCCCGACAGGGATGAAATAAAAGAATAGGAGTAGCGCAATGATGGCTACAAAAACGATTCCGACTAAAAATATACCGTCCATAATTAAGTTATTGGTTCGACTAAAATACTGTTATTACTGATGCTTATTATCCTGATTCTGGTGTGAGGTTCTATGTACTCTCCAAAGCTTCTTACCTCATACTCTTTATCGTTAAACTCTGCCTTGCCCACCGGTTTTAGTGTGGAAATGGTGGTGCCCTCATCGTTTTTGCTTAAAGAAGACGTCACTCCTTCATTAAACTTTCCTTGCATCGAGTCTTTAAGAGAAAACCGCTCCCAGGTTTTCATTTTAAAACTGTAATACAATGACAAAACAAAGAACAGGGTACACCCTAGAGTAAACCACCAACCTGTGGTTATTCCGAAATAATCAAAGCTAAGGTAGATACCGCCGATGGTGGCTATGAAACCTAATATTCCTACCACAGTCGTGCCAGGTACGAATAGAATTTCCAGCAGGATCAAAACAAACCCTACTGAAACCAGACCTAGCACAATCATCCATTCGTTCATATTTAACTTTCAATAGAAATTAAAAGTAACGAATTTATCGAAGCGCAGCCTTTAGCGGGCTGGTTTTTTTCATAACCATATATTCATCTCGATATGCATCGTAGATTAGCTGATCATAAACAGCAGGTATAACGTCTACACCTTCATTGGTAATGAGACCAAACCTGTCATTTTTTTCGGTGATCACATATCCGTTTTTCAGTCGATCCAACTTCTGGTAGCGGTTATTAATTAGTAATCGCCCATTACGGTCCATCAACCCATGTAGACCTCTAATTTGTGTAATAAAGAGGCCGTCTTCAGTGGGCACTATACTGTCATAGCCCGTTGAATTTAATAGCTTTCCTTTTTTGTTAAGCAAAAAATAACGGTTTCCCTCTCTTACGATGGCCACACCGTTTTTAAAAGCTGAAACCTCATTATACAGCGGCTGAACGATAATATTTTCCTTTTTATCTATAAACCCCCATTTGCCAATCAGCTTAAAAGGAGCGAACCCTTCATTAAATGCGCCTACATCATCATATCTGTTCGCAATAATCAAGTGATTTTGGCGATCAATGAAGCCGTAAAGACCGTCAATTTTCACTGCAAACAAACCTTCTGAAGGAGGCTTTACCTCTTCAAATCTTTCGTCTCTCGGCAGGTTATTTTCAATTCTTCCGTTAAAATCTATTTTCCATATCCCTCCATCGGAAAGCGTTTCAAGCAAATAATCCTTTTTTATCTCCAGTGGGTTTTCAGTAAAATAAACCGTACCGCGATCAATACTTTTCAGTGTTTTGAGCTGATGGGTTTGGTTAATGTACAGGTCATCAGTAAGCAATGTGAGTCGTGCATTTGAAGGAAGTACCACCCATTCACCTTTTTTATCAATAATACCCTCTTCACCATGAAAACCTACCACCACTTTATTTGATATAAACCGCCCTACATGATCATACACGGGGTATATAATTTCTTCTCCTGATTGTTCTATGAAACCCCAATGCCCTCTTCGTTTTACTGGCCAGAAGTACCTGGTTTTATTGCCTATCTGCTCATATTGAAATTCGGACTTTTTTAAGCCAAGGGTATCAAGTATTGACCATGTACTATAACTATTTCTGCAAAAAACCAGTCCCGCATCCATGTACAGAGAATCATAGACGGGGTTTATTATACTTTTAAATTTACGATCAATTAGCCCCCAGCCTGAACTCTGCTTAATGGCTATAAAACCGCTTTTATGAAATATCAGATCTTCTGCAGACGGGTCAGTCAAGGCGCGTCCGTGTTGATCCATGATCCAGGTTTTATGGTTAGACCTAACCAGGTAATTTTCATTGAATGGCTGAATATCATCAAAGTCGTACGACCGTAACTTCTCTTTTTTAATATTCAGGATTTCCCAGGTATTATAAGGCTGTAGGTAAATTTCATTGCCATCGCTGTAAATGGTTTTGTAGATAGTTGGTTTAACAAGCTCGGTACCTGAAAAAAGCCCAAAAGCATTCATGTGTTCTACCACCAGATACCGGGGGGCAATTTCTTGTACACTTGTATAGATAAATTCAGTTAGCGAAGAACCATCACTTCCATAAAGGGCAGTCTTATCATCAAAATTAGTGACAGCGTAGACATCAGCTTTCAAGCTCACGTCTTTATACCGTATAGGAATAATTACTTCTCCACTTAGTGTGACAACACCATAACTGATTTTTACTCTGTTTTTAGCGGTAACAATGGCAGAGTTTTTTCCTGGCTTTACTGAAGAGTACTTAAATGGAACGGCGACTTTCCCATTTAGATTTATAACTCCGAAATAATCAAAGCCTGATACTTTGCCTTTACGGGCGGCTGCTAATAAGTTATTTGTAAAAGGGTAAAGTCTTGAATAAAGAGGGCTTACCAATTGTTTGTTTTCAAGGGAGATCAGACCCCAGAGCCCATTAGATTGGAAGCCAATAACCTGTTTAATTGGTTTTTTTAAATCATTGCTCCATCCCAGGTCTTCATATACGGCAGGAATCAGGATTTCTCCTTCCTCGTCTTTTAATCCAACTCTCCCCGATTCTTCGAAGATTTGATATTCAATGCCGTAGCTCCGGGTGGTGCTGGTGAAAACAGCGCAGAGTAAAAGTAATAGTTTAAAAAATTTAAGCATACCCCACAAATACAGGTTAAAGGTAAGCATTTTCAAATAGGATTCCCTTAAGAAGCAGGATGTCTACTTGTATAGTTTAAGTTCTTTTTTGGCAGCGAGGGCGGCGCCTATCATGCCGGCATTATTTTCATTTTGGGCAGGCACTATCTTGGCGTCAAGCTTTATGTATTCACTGTAATGATCAAATTTTTTACTCACACCACCACCTAAGATGATCAAATCAGGCCAAAAAAGGAATTCTAATGCATTTAAGTATTCATTTAATCTTTTGCCCCAGGTTTCCCAATCCAATTCTTCTCGCTCTCGAACAGAGTTAGCGGCATAATGCTCGCCTACCATACCGTTCACTTTTATATGGCCTAGCTCGCTATTGGGGAGTAACTTGCCGTGTGTAAAAATAGCGGTACCAATACCTGTTCCTACCGCTACGATTAACACCGTTCCCTTATTTTTCTTTCCAGCGCCGAATTTCATTTCAGCAAACCCGGCCGCGTCCACATCATTGACGAGGTGGGTAGGGCAACCTGTATCTTTCTCTATTTGAGCAGCTGCGTTCATACCGATCCAAGCCTCATCAATGTTAGAGGCTGTCTTAACGATTTCGTGCTTTACTGCTGCCGGGAAACCACAACCAATAGGGCCATGCCAGTCAAACTCTGCTATCATTTCTTCGACGGTTTCTATAACCGCAGCTGGGGTAGCAGGCTGGGGTGTTGGAATTCTATATCTTTCAGTGAGAAGCCGACCCTTTTTAGTGTTAATAATAGCGCCTTTTACGCCCGTGCCCCCAATATCGATTCCCAAAACTTTCATTTCTCGAAAATAGAAAAAACCTCAGCAAAATGAAATGTACCGTCAAATATGCTCACCGAAACTGCGATAATAGAAAACTTAAAATCACCACAGTTATAAAACCACAAGTGGCAATCAGGGTCGTCAACAGGGTCCAGGTTTGAAAGGTTTGTTTTTCAGTCAGCCCCAGGTATCGATTGACCAACCAAAAACCACTGTCGTTTACATGCGATAAAACCGATGCTCCCGATGCAATGGCTATGACCAGCAGAGCCCGTTCAATATCTCCCATCGATGTTTCAACCAGTGATGCAGTGAGGCCGGCACCCGTGATCATAGCTACTGTGGCGGACCCTTGCAATATTCTGACAACACCGGCAGATATAAAGGCGAAAAGTAAAACAGGTATGCCCATAGAAACCATGGATTCTGCCAGCCACTTCCCGGCTCCTGTATCAATGAGGATTTGCTTAAATACCCCGCCCGCACCCGTAAGTAAAATGATGATGCCTGCTGGAGCCAGGGATTTGCCCGTGACTTTAAGCAACTCATCTTTGCCGGAATTTCGCCTGATGCCCAGAAAGTACCAGGCCAGCATATTGGCCAGAATTAATGCCGTGAAAGGGTGACCAATAAGGTTTATTATTGCTACGAAGTGGTCGATACCCGCTCCCTTGTAAAAGGTGTTAAGAATAGCGCTGGTAACGATCAATAAGATAGGGATCGTGATTATACTCAGAATGGAAACGAATGAAGGTAAGCTATCCGACTTCGCTTCCGGCAGATCCATATAATCCGGGATGTTAACGTGTATTTGACCGGCCTTTACCTTACTAAACCAAATGCCGGCTACCATAGCTGTTGGTACTCCGGCAACGAACCCAAAGGAGATCACCCAACCCAATGGCGCCTTTAATATTTCAGCTACGGCAACGGGTCCGGGCGTTGGTGGTATGAAGCTATGCGTTATTGCCAGACCGGCAAGCAGGGGAAGCGCGAAAAGGAGTAAGGACTTCTTTGTTTTAAGTTGCAGGGAGTAAACAATGGGCGCCAGTATTACAAAGGCAACATCAAAAAAGACGGGGATGGCAATAATAAAACCGGTGATCACCATGGCAGCAGGTGCATTCTTAACACCAAATTTTTTGACTAAGAAGCTGGCTAATGACTCAGCGCCGCCGGAGTGCTCCAGAATTGCACCAAACAAGGCCCCTAATCCTACTACGGTAGCTACAAAACCCAATGTGCTGCCCATGCCGGTTTGAATACTAGTAATGATAGCCTGTGGCGGCATGCCGGCTATCAGACCGGCAACCATACTGCTGATCAGCAGGGCTATAAACGGTTGTATTTTAAGCTTTAAAATAAGAATCAACAGCAAACTTATGCTGATAACAACGGACAGGACAAGAGTAATTTCCATTACTTTAATTGTTGTAGTATGGCATGTATGACGTGATCAATCGACTGTTCGGCATCTACATGTATACCATAGTCAGGTTCTTCCAACGTGTTGAATTGAGAATGGATCAGAGTAGCAGGCATGAAATGCCCGGTGCGCCTATTGAACCTTTTATGCAACTCGGATTCCGATATTTTTAGATATACCCAGGTACATTTAATCTTTGATGTTAAAATTTGTCGGTAAGCTTCTTTTAAAGCTGAACAGGCCAAAACAGCGCCCTTTGGTTCCCATTTTTTCATTTCCATACTCAGAATTCCAAGCCATGGTTTTCTGTCGGCATCTGTCAGGGCTATAGATCGTTTCATTTTGGCGATATTCTCGATAGGATGGAAGTCATCAGCGTCATAAAAAGAAATCCCTAACTCCATGGACAGCCTTTTGGCAATAGTTGACTTGCCACTTCCTGATACACCCATGATAATTAAAATACTGTTCACCTTGATTTTAGTTGATTCAACTGTTATTACTAACACAAAGTGTTACAAAACACGTTAAAAACGTATTCTTGCTAAAAGAAGCTGGAATATGGGAAATAATTCGATCAAATCCATTTCTGAAAAAGATCAGAGCCACATCAAAAACCTCGTTGCCCTGGCTATGGCTGACGGTCAAATGTCCCTTGAAGAGGAGCATGTTTTGTTTGCTACAGCACACAGAATGGGTATGAGTAGCGAAGAGTTGGAGGCAATTAAATCTGATCCGGAATCTATTGAATTCAAAGTGCCGGAGAGCTACGGAGATAAAATTGAGCAGATATACGACTTTCTTTCACTCATATCGGTAGACGGAAGTATCGATACGGAAGAGGTGGAATTGTGCCGTGCCCTGGCGCTTAAATTTGATTTGGCTCCCCGGATCATTGATGATCTGTTGGATAAGTTTTTTGGCGGAAATCGTTAAGATTTGCTTCTGATTTAGCAAGTATTCGTCCTGGCCTCAACCTGAAGGAGAACCAATAAACGTTGTATTCCATCTAGACTACAACGGTTTTTTATCTATTACTCATTTAGGTGTATTCGCTTAATGATCGCTTATTTTATTATAACTATAAAATATTGGTAAAGAAAAAAGTTGAATTTAACATGGTCCGATAAACTGGTAAGGCTTCAAGACGAAACATTAGTACTTTTTAATTCCAACTCATGATAGCCAAACGTTACTTCTCACCAGCTCGCTCTAATTTAAAACTTATTAGAATCTACTTTTTGCTCTTCTTAGTGTGGATAAGCACATTCTTTGGATGTCAAAATAGTCGGAACCAGAAAAGCAGTGCTGAATTGACTTTTGATTCTTTGTTACTCGTTCAGAAGGAATCCTGGAATATTCCCGGCGTTGCAATAGGTGTCCTGAGAAATGATAGCGTTCTGTATGCTAAAGGGTTAGGTGTGAAATCAATCAAGACGGGGGATGCTATCACAACTAAATCCATTTTCCATATGGCTTCTGTCTCCAAGCCATTTACCGCCACTGCTATTGTTCAACTCATGGAGCAAGGAAAATTAGATCTCGATGATAAACTGATCCAATATATCCCATATTTCAAAATGGAAGACACCAGGTATCGAGAAATAACAATCAAACATATCTTAACGCACACTTCAGGTATTCCTGATGAAGACGATTATGAATGGAGCCAACCGCAATATGACGAAGATGCAGCTAAAAGGTATGCCTCTGGCTTTTCAGAAACTATTTTAGATTTTGAACCCGGAACAGAATACAATTATAGCAATGCAGCCTATGACCTATTAGCTAATGTGATCTCTTCGGTGTCCGGGATGACATTTGAGGCTTACATGAAGAAGTTCATTTTTGAACCTGTCGGAATGACCAGTAGTACTTTTTATACGCCCGAAGTACCAGAAGATCTGGCTACCACTCCTCACATACTTGATGATTCCTTGCAAATTGCTACAGGATATCACTACCCTTATAACAGGAGACACGCGCCAAGTTCAACTTTACAATCAAATGTAGAGGACATGCTTAAGTGGGCTAGAGTCAACTTAAACAAAGGAGAAATTGATGGTAAAAGAATTTATTCTGAAGATTCGTACCATCTCTTGACCTCATCTCAAGTTGAAACACAATGGGGGGCAAACAGAGCTTTGGGGTGGGGAATTCGCGAAGTTGGCAAATACAAAGTTATT
>JBCDHA010000174.1:0-7324 GCA_038750705.1 Bacteroidota bacterium | reverse complement strand
GGAACATCAGAGCTGTGTGGCCATTGGTTCGGATTACTTCTATGATGCGGACGACAGTGGCATTTGGGCCGATATGCCTGAAGATGATATCAACTATTCGATTGTGTTGCATGAGTCGGCCCATGAGTGGTGGGGAAACAGTGTGAGCTGTACAGATAATGCAGATTTATGGATCCATGAAGCTTTTGCCACGTATGCTGAAGCGTTGTTTGTAGAAGATCATTATGGCTATGAAGCTGGCCAGCGTTATATAAATAGGATGGAATCGGAGGTTTTAAACCAGCATCCCATAGTTGGTCGGATGGGAGTGAACCATATTCACTACGACATCACAGATATGTATACCAAGGGTGCGATTATGCTCAATGAACTGCGCAAGGAAATAAACAATGACGATCTGTGGTTTTCAATCCTAAGAGACCTCCAGAAAGATTACAAGTATTCATCCATAACAACAGCTCAAATCGTTGATTATTTCAACGTTAAAAGTGGTCGGAATTTCGACGATTTTTTCCGATTATGGTTGTATCAGACACCACAAAACAGAGGGTAAGTAATTAGTTTAATCCCTGCAAATTTAAAATTTATTTTTAAATTTGCAGGGATGATTAAGCGCATTTTAGAAGCAGAACTTCACTATTCTTTACAGGAGTTTCCCATCACCGGTATTGTTGGACCCAGACAAATAGGTAAAACAACACTGGTTAAAAATACCGTATTATCACAACCCGGAGTTTATTTAGATCTTGAAAGAAATTCTGATTTGAATAAGCTCAGCGACCCTGAGTTATTTCTTTCCTTACATGCTGATAAAACAGTTATTCTGGATGAAATTCAACATAAACCTGATCTTTTTCCACTGTTGAGATCATTGATAGACGAAAATAAGCGACCAGGGAAGTTCATTATTTTAGGATCAGCTTCTCCTGAACTCCTCAAGCAAAGCTCGGAAAGTCTAGTCGGGCGTATCAACTACCTGGAGTTGAGCGCTCTGAACCTGCTTGAAACGGCAGGAACGGTTTCTTTAAATGATCTTTGGTTATATGGAGGGTACCCGGATCCCGCTTTATCGAAGAAACCAAAATTTGTTAAAAACTGGCACCGCAGTTTTATTCAGAGCTATATTGAGCGCGATTTACCTCAGTATGGTTTACCCGCTGATCCTTTAGTGACAAGTCGGCTTTTACAAATGATCGCTTCCGGTAATGGTACTATTCTAAACTATAGCTCCTTTGCTAAATCGCTAAGTTTATCCATGCCCACTATTAAGACCTATATCGGTTTTCTAGTGAGCGCTTATCTCGTGAGTTTTTTAAATCCGTGGCACAGCAATAGTAAAAAGCGTCTGGTAAAGTCGCCCAGGATTTACTTGCGGGATACAGGCATGCTTCATTACTTGCAAGGTATCCATGAATACGATGAACTTCTAGGAAATATGTATGTCGGCAACTCATGGGAGGGATTTGTTATGCATCAAGTTCAGGCCGTGCTGGAAACAGATGATGAACTCTATTATTATCGTACTCAGGATGGTGCGGAAATTGACCTGCTGGTTAGAAGAAGTAACAAATGGTTAGCCGCAGCTGAAATTAAACTGACCAATTCTCCTTCAGTTAGCAAGGGAACCTATGTAGCGATAGAGGATTTAAAATTAGACCTGCTATATGTCATCACCCCGGGCGCTGAAACCTATCCTTTAACGGAGAATATAGTTGTTATTGGCTTAATTGATTTCTTGAAAAAGCTGTCACAATCAGCGTCAGGGCTTACTTAAAGAAGCGAAAATGCACCTGATTGAAATCAGCCGCATTCAGTAATCTTGAATATGGATGAACACGCAGGTTGAACATTAATGCCTTGCATAGTTATTGACATTTTCCTGGGTCGTGATGTAACCAAAAATCAGAAACGCTAGTCATAAGCTCAACATTAATCAATAAAGCTTATGTTCTTCAATTTTCTCAGAGTTGCATTTCGAAATCTTCTTAGAAATAAGGTCTACGTAGCCATTAACACCACGGGTATGGGAATAGCTATGGCGTGCTGCCTAACCGCCTATCTGCTTATTGCTTTTAACATAGAATTTAACAACTACTTTAATGAGGATAAGGTCAAAAATCTGGTCAAGGTAGTGCATCATCAAATAGAAGAGGATGGTACACAATTCAAGGAGTTAATGACGCCTGCGGTAATGGCTCCGTTAGCCGCAGAAGAGATAAGCAGCGTTGAAAAATACAGTCGTTACACAAGCGCACAGGTAGCCTTAAGTGTTGAATCAGAAGCTTTTTATGAAACCGTTCGTTTTGCTGATGCTGATTTTTTTGAGATGGTAGGTATCCATTTGCTCAAGGGGTCCTATGAAAATTTTAAAAGTCAAAATACTATTTTTTTGACAGAGGACATTGCCACTAAATACTTTGCCAGTGAAGAGCCTGTAGGGCGGGTTATACGTGCCAAGTTTGGTGAGCAACTGCGTGAGGTGATAGTAGGAGGAGTAATTAAGGATTTACCTTTAAATACTTCCTTTAATATTGATGTATTAATGCGAATTGAAACCCTGTTGGATGTGAATCATGTGGCAACAAATGACTGGGTAAAAAATTATAATGTTTCCCTGCTATTTGAAGTTTCGGATATCAATCAAATCAATAGTATTGAGAAGCAAATGGATAAATACGTGGACTTGCATAACCAGAAGATATCCGGTACCCGATCTTCGCGATATGAGCTTATTCCGTTTCATCAAAAAATCTCGCGCAATGATGTCCGTCAGTCTGATTTAAGACTGCCCATACCCGCTATTGCCCTATTTGTTTTTGCTGCACTTGGTGGCACCATCCTGTTGATAGCTTGTTTTAACCTAACTAATACTACTATGGCGCTTACCGGTAGGCGTCTTAAAGAAATTGGCGTAAGAAAGGTAATAGGTTCCAGCAGGTGGCAGATCATAATCCAGTTTTTGATAGAAATGGTGGTTACTATATGCCTGGCAGTGATAGTGAGTTTTCTACTTGCACAATTCATGATACCTGAGTTTGCGGCCATGTGGAGTTTAGATTATGGCTTGGAAGATCTTAACGGAACGAATATCATCATTACCATGGTGGGCTTGTTGTTTGTATCCGCGATACTGGCAGGTATCTACCCAGCACTTTTCAATAGTAAATTTAGTCCCATTATTCTCTTCCGGAGTAAATCCGGCGTTAAAGGCACCAATGGCTTAACACGGATCTTACTTGTTTTTCAATTTTCGTTATCCGTTATCATGTTATGTGGGGGTATCATTTTATCACAAAATATGTCCTTTCAAAAGGAAATTGATTTTGGCTATGATCATAAGAATCTGATCAAGCTAAAGATCGATGGAAAACAGACTTTTGACAGGTTAAGTAATGCTATCTCAAATAATTCTAAGATCACCGGTATCGCAGCGGCCGGTAATCACATAGGGCCTTATAACAGCTATTACCGCAAGGTGCAATGGGACACCGTGAAAATCACAAGCGACAGCTACAGGGTGGGGGCTAGTTATTTTGAAACATTAGGCATGCAATTGCTGGAAGGAAGGAATTTTGAGGCAGGTAGTCAAAGCGATATGGAGTCATCTGTTATCGTTGATCAGAATTTTACAAAGAAGTACGGCTTAACTGACCCTATCGGAGCTATTTTAAAAATGAACGATAACAACTACCAGATAATAGGGGTGGTAAGTAATCATTTAAGCAGTTTGAAAGATTTAAGAAATGAGCACTACATGTATGTAATGGCCCGGCCGGAACAATACTCCTGGATGGTGCTGCGCACGCATCCGGATAATAGGGAAGAAATAAGAGAAATGGTCGAAGAAAAATGGAAAAAACTGTTTCCTGATACACCTTACCAGGCGGAATTGCAAGAGGACATTATTTTTAACGAGTCTAATGAGTTCAATCAAAACCTCAAGAATATTTTTATCTTCCTAACTGTTCTTGGTAGTTTTTTGTCGGCATCAGGAATATATGCCTTGGCCAATTTAAATGCCCAAAAAAGAAGAAAAGAGATAGGGGTGCGAAAAGTTTTAGGTGCTTCCATAGCTAATATTGTTCGTTTAGTGAATAAAGAATTTGTAGTTATTCTACTCATTTCCCTTTTGCTTGGTGGCCTCGCCAGTTATGTGTTTATTGAAGAATTATTGAAGAGCTTGTATGCTCAGTACCAACCCGTGAATGTGCTATCCGTGATTATCGGTGGTCTCCTTATTTTGATGGTAGGATTGCTAACTACCAGTGGAACGATTTACAAGGCGGCAAGTGCTTGCCCTGTAAACACTTTAAAAGAGTAAATTAATCTTCATCATGGGTACTTTTAATTGCGTTGTAAGCGGTATCGCCCAATGAGGTGTACTACCATCCATCAAGTTTTTGTATAATACTTACCTCTCGATTTGAATATTGATTAATTTCAATGCTCACATGAGAATTTTAACCTATGCGAGCTATTAAATTTTTGTCAATACTGGTATGCCTATCGATAGGCGTAGTAAATGCCCAGGAACTTACTCTAAAAGTCAGCGAAAAACCTATCACCATGAGAATTGGTGAATCTGTACAGCTTCAGGCGGCTGTTGTCGATGATCAGGGAAATAAGGTGGAAGACAGGGAGTACCTTTACTTTTCCAGGGATAGACGTGCCTTATCCGTAGTAGACACAACCGGATTAGCCACGGCCATAAAACATGGGGAGTACTCCATCGTGGTGATAAGTCCTAATAAGGATAAGGGCCGTTTACGGGCGGATGTTCAGGTGATCATCGAACCGGAGGCCATAGCTAAAGTTGAAATCGAAGAGGTGCCTGGTGAGATTTATGCAGGCGTTACTATTCCTCTTTCAATTAAGGTAATTGATGAGGCCAATTTTGAGCGCCCGGAAGTGGAGTTAAATATTACCTCCGCCAACACCAAGGTGGTCTCCGTAGCTCCCTTTAAAAAGTTAATAGCCAATTCTGCCGGAAAGTCCACGATTACGGTGGAAGCCGGTGGAGTAGAAACCAAACTTGATATCAAGATCGTAGACAACCCTATCGTAAAAATTGAGCTGGCCGCGGACAATACGGATGGCCGCTCGGGGGATGTATTCACGTTACAGGCCCGGGCTTTAGATAAGAATGGTAAAGTAGTAGAGGATGCCCCTATCAACTATTCTTTTACGGGTCAATCCTATGACGTATCTGCCGCACCTTCGGGTTTAATGACCGATGAGGGCAAGTTTGTGGCTGACGAACCGGGGCTGTATGTGCTTCATGCCACTTGCGGTTCGGCTGCTGCTTCCGTTACCGTGAGTGCTAATGAGCGCAATATTACCCGAAAAATTGATTTGATTGGACGCGGCTCTATTAATACCAAGCACACCTCTGATCTCTGGATATGGGAAGGTGTAGATGGCAAAGATTACGCAGTGACCGGCACCTGGGGAGCGGATGGTAAAGCCTATTTCTGGGATGTTACTGATCCCGCCAGCATTACTTTGATCGACTCTGTGCAGGTAGATGCCCGAACGGTGAATGATGTAAAAATATCTGAAGACGGCAAAATATGTGTTATCTCCAGGGAGGGGGCTTCTAACCGAAAGAACGGCCTGGTGATCATTGATGTAACCAACCCGCGGGATGTATCTATCATTTCAGAGTTCTCAGAAAACCTGACCGGGGGTGTACACAATGTGTTTATTTATAAAAACCATGTATATGCCTTAAGTGCAGGCAGGAAGTACTACTCGGTTAATATTGAAGATCCTGCTAATCCTAAAATAGTAGGAGAGTTTGAATTGGATACTCCCGGCCATGCCATACATGATGTATGGGTGGAAGATGGCATTGCATATTCATCTAACTGGGATGATGGGGTACAACTGGTAGACGTGGGAAACGGTATAGCCGGGGGTTCGCCGTCTAATCCGGTTAAGTTTGCCAGCTATGCTTATCCCAGTGGATCGAATCATGCTGCCTTCCCTTACCGCGATGAGAAAACAGGGAAGTTTTATGTGATTTTAGGAGACGAGGAGTTTCCATATGGTCTTGACCCCGGTGGGAAGAAGCCTAGTCGGGCCGCTGGATTTTTACATATTATTGATTTTACAGATTTGAAAAATCCGAAAGAAGTAGCCTGGTTCCAGGTACCCTTTGCGGGGTCTCATAACTTTTGGATAGAGGATGATATTCTCTATGCAGCTTTTTATAATGCGGGGGTAAGAGTAATTGATATCAGCGGTGAATTATTGGGGGATTTGAACCGACAGGGTAGAGAAATTGCTTGGATTGTACCGGAAGATCCTGAAGGTTATGTACCCAATGCTCCATTTACCTGGGGCGCTCAGCCCCATAAAGGGCATATTTTTTATTCCGATTGGAATAGCGGTTTGTGGTCGGCAAAACTGAGACCTGTAGTTCCAGAAAATGCAGCGGTAGAAAGCAGGTAGTTATGAAAAAACTAATTATTGTATGTTTTGTCCTGGTTTCTCATATAGCGCTAGCACAAAACTATTATGTCTACGTAACTGCGGAATCAGAAGATGAGGTTTCACTGATCAAGTTTGATGGTAAAGAAGCTACCATAGAAGAAACAATAACGGTTGGCGTATGGCCGGCAGAAATTGAAGGACCTCATGGTATCAATGTGAGTCCGGATGGCAAATACTGGTACCTGTCATTGGCGCATGGTAATCCCTATGGCACACTTTACAAGTATTCTACCGAGACTAACCAGGTGGTTGGTAAAGTGGAGTTGGGGCTTTTCCCGGCGTCATTACAGGTTTCCGAAGCTACGGGTTTGTTATATTGTGTGAATTTTGATTTACACGGTGATATGGTACCCAGCACGGTATCTGTGGTGGATCCGGAAGATATGATTGAAATACAGCGCATAGAAACAGGTGTTATGCCCCACGGATCAAGAATTTCAGCGGACGGACTATTTCACTATTCCGTAGGCATGATGTCCGGTGAGCTTTTCGAGATCAATACCACCCGGTTAAAAGTAAGCAGAGTATTACAACTGGATGGAAAAAAAGAAGAGCAGGCCAAAAATGCCATGGCGGGTATGGACCACAGCCAGATGGACCATTCGCAGATGGGCCACGACCAAATGGACCACTCCAAAATGGGGCATGGTAAAATGTATCACAGTAAAGTAAAGCCGACCTGGGTTATTCCGCATCCTACGGCCAATAAAGTCTATGTGGCAGGTAATGGCTCGGACGAGATACTGGAAGTAGATCTTGAAAAATGGGAGATTACTAATCGTATGGCCACCGGTAAGGCGCCCTACAATGTGGATATTTCTCCTGATGG
>JBCDHA010000173.1:0-7329 GCA_038750705.1 Bacteroidota bacterium | reverse complement strand
TTATCGGTAGATACTAGTTCAGATAACTCTGTGGAAAGCGCCCTGACCTCAATAAAATCCTGACCAACAGAGTTTCCCGAACATAAAACCAGAAGGGATACTAAAATTCTAAGTTTCTTCAAACGCGAGTAATTCAAAGTGCTTTCCATCGTACCTGCCATAGGTGTAATAGTTTACCCATTCACCCAGATTAATGTATTTGCTGGCATTCCCGATTTCAAGGTCAAGTGGCAAGTGCCGATGACCAAAGACATAGTAATCATGGTGTTCTTGCTGCTCTTTTGATTTGCAATATTGGAGAAGGAACTCTTTATCACCCTTAAAATCATCATCTCCTTTTTTTGTGTTGCTGATTCTACTGCTTTTACTCCAATAGTTTGCAATACTAATGCCAAGGTTAGGGTGAATCCTTGCGAACAACCACTGGCAAAACCTATTTCTAAATATCCTTTTCAGGACCTTATACATTTTATCTCCCGGGCCAAGCCCATCTCCATGGCCGATCAGCAGTTTTTGGTTACCCACAATCAGTTGCATCTCTTTATGGTAGACAGGGATATTAAATTCTTTCGGGAAATAGTCGAACATCCACATGTCGTGGTTTCCTGAAAAAAAGTAGATGGGGATGCCTGAATCTACCAGTTCGATCAGTTTGCCCTGAAGCCTGATAAAACCCTTGGGGATTACCTGTGCGTATTCAAACCAAAAATCAAAGATGTCTCCTAACAAATATATGGAATGTGCATCCTTTTTAATCGTATCCAGCCATCGTACTATTTTCTTTTCTCTTGCCCGGCTTGACGTTTCAGTAGGCGCCCCCAAGTGAAAATCAGATGCGAAATAAATGTGCCTACCACTAAGTGTATCTACCTTTTTGAGCATAAAAAAAATCAGGCACCTAAAAGTACCTGATTTTGATGATTTGAATAAATATTAATTTTCGCTCTTGACTTCTTCCGGCTCCGATTTTGAATCTGTTTTTGTGACGTCCTCTTCTTTGTTTTCCTCCTCCTTTGGTTGGCCATTGGTGTAGGCTTCATATGAAGTTTGGTGCAAGAATGGCCTTTTACCAATTAAACGTTCCAAGTCACTCTGAAATATAATCTCTTTTTCCAAAAGTTCTTTAGCAACCACCACCAAATGCTCGCCATGCTTACTTAGTAACTCTTTTGTTCGCAAATATGCGTCATCGATAAGTCTTCTTACTTCAGCATCGATGGTTTCAGCTGTGGTTTCCGAGTAAGGTTTCGTGAAGTTGTAGTCGGATTGCTTAGAATCATAAAATGACACATTGCCAATTTTATCATTCATTCCATAGACAGTTACAATACTATACGCCATTTTAGTAACACGTTCAAGGTCACTTAGCGCTCCTGTGGATATCTTGCCAAAAGTAAGTTCCTCTGCGGCCCTACCGCCAAGAGCCATACACATCTCATCTATTAGCTGCTCCGTTTGGTAGAGAAACTGCTCCTTAGGCAGGTATTGTGCATATCCTAATGCTGCTACACCGCGGGGTACAATACTTACTTTCACCAATGGGTCAGCATGCTCCAGGAACCAGCCGGCTACGGCATGCCCGGCCTCATGATAAGCAACAATTTTTTTCTCCTCAGGGGAAATGATTTTACTTTTCTTTTCAAGGCCTCCGATAACCCGATCAATAGCATCTTGAAAATCCTGCATATCCACCGCTGACTTATCGCGTCTAGCAGCTATCAAAGCGGCTTCGTTACAAACATTAGCTATTTCCGCACCGGCAAAACCTGGTGTTTGCGCAGCTAACTTCTTAGGATCGACGTCTTTAGCCATTTTCAATGGTTTCAAATGAACTTTGAAAATAGCTTCGCGTCCAACGATATCGGGTTTATCTATACTAATTTGTCTATCGAACCTTCCGGGGCGCATCAAAGCAGAATCTAGCACGTCGGGACGATTTGTTGCGGCAAGGATAATAACCCCTGAGTCCGTTGAGAATCCATCCATCTCAACTAAAAGTGAATTTAACGTATTTTCCCGCTCATCATTAGAACCAGGCATTTGCCCTTTGCCACGGCTTCTGCCTATAGCGTCAATTTCATCAATAAAAACAATACATGGCGCTTTTTCTTTTGCTTGCTTGAAAAGATCTCTTACTCTTGCCGCACCTACACCCACGAACATTTCTACAAAGTCAGAGCCGGAAAGTGTAAAGAATGGTACGCCGGCTTCTCCTGCAACTGCCTTGGCTAATAAAGTTTTGCCTGTTCCCGGAGGGCCAACTAATAAAGCTCCTTTAGGAATTTTACCTCCCAGCTTGGTGAACTTACCCGGGTTTTTAAGAAAATCTACAATTTCTTTTACTTCTTCTTTAGCTTCATCGAGCCCCGCTACGTTGCCAAACGTGATTTTCACTTTGTTTTCTGCATCAAAGAGGGCTGCTTTTGATTTGCCAATATTGAAAATCTGACCTCCGGGTCCGCCTCCCCCCGTCATTCTACGCATTAAGAACCAAAAGCCAAACAGAATAAACGCTAAGAAGCCCCACTGCCAGAATATGCTGGTGAAATCAGATCTATCATCATATTCAAGGGATACTTGCTGTTCTCTTGGTAGATTTTCATTCCAATCGTCGTAATCATTTTCAAACTTGGCCACATCTCCAAACTTACATTTGAAATGAGGACCGCTCCCAACTCCAAAGGTGTTTTGAGACTCTAGTTCAGATCTATACTTTGCATTTTCCAATGCTTCAGATTTCAATGTTATTTCAACATAATTCTGATTTCTGATTAGTACAACCTTGCGAACATCATTGCTCAATAGCATATTCTCTAACCGGTTGCTGGAAACAACGGGGAGTGAATTTGAGCCGTTGAAATAGGTCACCCCAAAAATCAGAGCGATCAGTATCGCAATAATCCATATCTGATAATTTGGTTTAGGTGATTTAGGTATTATCTTCTTCTTATCTGGCATCTTCCTCTTCTGAAATTAATCTCTTTGTTAACGGCTTTTACTTTTTAATGTTCCTGATTCAGGCAGTTTCTTCATATGAATGAACCAGGGCATCTCCCCACAATGTTTCCAGCCCATAAAACTTGCGTGTCTCTTGCTTGAAAATATGAGCGACTACATTAACATAGTCTATTAACATCCACTCTTTATTCTCTTTCCCTTCCTGATGCCAGGGATTCTCCTCGGTTTCTTTTATTACCTGTTCATCTACTGATTCTGCTATGGCATCTATCTGCGTGTCTGACGAGCCCGTACAAACTACAAAGAAATCAGCTACTGCATTTTTTACGTTTCTCAAATCCATCAAAACTATGTCTGAAGCTTTCTTCTCCTGCATCCCTCTTATAACCGCCTGACTCAACTTTTCGGAAGGTGTCAAATTGGTATTTACATCCATTAAGTATATTTGGTTGTATCTGTCAAAACTACAAAATTTAGTTGTATAAAATTCTTGCCAAAACTTTAATTCTGGGTAAAAAGGTCGTTTATCTGCCATCTTGTCATTCTACCAATGACTCTGCAAGAAGCCTGACAAAGTCGGGGGTATTTATTGAGGGAACAATTGTGATCACCAATAACCAAACCGCAGGCCGCGGTCAGATGGACAGCTCCTGGGAGTCCGATGCAGATGCCAACCTTACATTTTCCCTCATCTTAAAGCCAACGTTTATAAACGTGAACAGCCAATTCCAATTGGCCATGGCCATGTCTTTAGGTATAGTGGAGTTTCTGGATGAGTTTGATCCCGGATTTTATGTGAAGTGGCCAAACGACATATATTATAATAAAAAGAAAATAGCTGGGATTCTTATTCAGAATTCCCTCAGTGGCATAAGTTTGGATAGCTCAATCGTCGGCATTGGCTTAAATATCAATCAAACGGTATTCGAAACCCCAAATGCCACTTCTCTCAGACTAATTTGTAATCACAAATACGAATTATCTGCTGTGCTCGAAGACCTGTGTTTTGCCATTGAAAATCGATACTTGCAGTTAAAAAGAGGAGGGGCTGTATCGCTCAAAAATGATTATCTCCAGCGGCTTTTAGGCTATGGTAATCAATGCATGTTTGACGATGGGGAACGGTTTCAAGGTGAAGTTGTCGATGTACTTGATAATGGCCGTATAGCAATTAACAGGTCGGATGGGGTACGACACTATGACCTAAAGCAGATTAAATTCATTTTTTAGAGTTGCCTGTACCACTCATGGAAAGATATAGTGCTTTATAGTACTACTTGTTTGTTTTCAATAGTGTCTGAACCAGCTTACGGGTTTATAACCTTTCCAACAATGACAAAATCTATTCAGAACTTTCTTAGCGTGGTATTTATCTGCGCAGTTTTTTCCACCGGCCTTATTGCTCAATCCTTAGATATGGAATTACTAAAAGGCATGAAACCCAGAAGTATAGGTCCGGCCGGTATGAGTGGCAGAGTTACAGCAATAGACGCACTGCATTCTAATCCTGATCTTATTTATGTAGGAACCGCATCGGGAGGCCTTTGGAAGTCTGAAAGTGGAGGTATCGACTGGGAGCCGGTCTTTGATAAAGAAAAAATCCTTTCTATAGGCGCTGTCGCCATCCAGCAAGATAATCCGGATGTGGTATGGGCAGGAACCGGGGAGGGTAACCCCAGAAACAGCTTAAACGGAGGTTACGGCCTCTATAAGAGTCTAGATGGAGGAAAAAGCTGGAACCTGATGGGTTTGGAGAAAACGCGAAACATTCATCGCATTGTAATAAACAAGGACAACCCGGACATTGTATATGTAGGTGCTATTGGGTCCCCTTGGGGTGAACACCAGGAAAGGGGAGTATTTAAGACTACCGATGGGGGAAAAAGCTGGAAGAAAGTACTTTTCGTTGACAATAAAACAGGAGTGGCTGATCTGGTGGTGGACCCTTCGAATCCGAATAAGCTGTTTGCTGCCATGTGGGAGCACCGCAGAAAACCATGGACGTTCAACTCGGGAGGTCCTGGTTCAGGGTTATATGTTACTGTTGATGGAGGAGAAAATTGGAAGAAAATTTCCGAAGATGATGGATTTCCTAAAGGGGATTTAGGTAGAATGGGAGTTGCCATTTCCAAGAGCGATCCAAAAAGAGTGTATGCCTTGGTGGAATCTAAGAAGAATGCTTTCTATCGCTCTGATGACGGAGGGTATACCTGGAAGAAAGTAAATGATAAGGGAAGTGAAATAGGTAACCGGCCTTTCTATTACTCAGACATCTATATAGACCCTCAAAATGAAAATAGAATATACACCGTATTCACTTATGTGAACGTGAGCGAAGATGCCGGTAAGTCTTTCAAACAGCTCATGCCCGCTTATGGTGTCGATAATGGCGTACACCCCGATCACCATGCCTGGTGGATCAATCCGGAAGATCCAAGCTTTATGATAGAGGGTAATGATGGCGGACTCAACATAACCAGGGACCGTGGCAAGTCCTGGCGCTTTGTAGAAAACTTACCGCTGGCGCAGTTCTACCATATTAACGTTGATATGGAATACCCTTACAATGTGTACGGAGGCATGCAGGATAATGGCTCTTGGGGTGGTCCGGCCTACGTTTGGAAATCACAGGGAATAAGAAATTCATACTGGCAAGAACTTTCGTTTGGCGATGGATTTGATGTTATTCCTGATCCTGATGATTCGAGGTATGGATATTCCATGTCGCAGCAGGGCTTTGTTGTCAGGTATGATAGAGAGACAGGTCATACAAGAATTGTGCGTCCTACTCACCCTGATCCTGACATGCGCTTAAGATTTAACTGGAACGCCGCTATTTCACAAGATCCTTTTGATAACTCCACAGTGTATTTTGGTAGTCAGTTTGTGCATAAAAGTTCAGATAAGGGAGCTACCTGGTCGATTATCTCACCGGATCTTACCACAAATGACCCGGAAAAGCAGAAGCAGGACAAAAGCGGAGGTCTGACCATGGATGCTACCGGGGCGGAAAACAATACTACTATCCTGGCGATTACACCTAGCCCTATTGAAAAAGATTTGCTTTGGGTAGGTACAGATGATGGCTTGATACAGATAACCAGGGACGGAGGGCAAACCTGGACGAACGTAACTGCTAATATCACCGGAATGCCGAATGCCGGTTGGGTAGCGCAAATTAAGGCTTCTACATACAACGCCGGGGAGGCTTTTGCTATCGTTAATAATTATAGAAATTTCGATTTTAAACCGTACCTATTTCATACTACTGATTATGGAAAAACATGGCGCAGTCTGGTTAATGAAAGTCAGGTTTGGACGTACACACTTAGCTTTGTTCAGGATCCTGTAGAGCCCAACTTGATGTTTCTTGGCTCTGACGGTGGCTTATATGTAAGTATAGATGCAGGAAAAAATTGGACGCAGTGGGGTGAAAATTATCCCAATGTTTCTACCATGGATTTGGTCATCCATCCGCGAGAGCATGATTTGGTGATTGGAACCTATGGCCGTGCAGCGTATGTACTGGATGACATCAGGCCGTTAAGAGAGCTGGCTAAAAGCGGAAGTTCTGCCATGGAAAAGCAAGTTGTTCTTTTTGATGCTCCTGATGCGTTTATTACCCTGAATCAGCAACCATCGGGAACGCGCTTTGGGGCAGATGCTATTTATAACGGTGAGAATAGAAGAGGCGGAGCCATGCTGTCTTATATAGTAAATCAACCGGAAGCAAAAGAAGAGGTGGTTAAAGAAGAACCGGCAAAAAAGGGCAAAAGAAAAAAGAAAGCTACTGAGCCTGAACCAAAACCTGCTGAAGACGAAATTGAAAAAGAAGATAAGATCAGCTATGATTCACTAACCCTTGAAGTTTTTAACGGATCAGGAGATTTGATAAGAACTATCAAAAGAAAAGCTCCGAAAGAAAAAGGCCTCAACCGTATGTACTGGGGGCTTGAAGAGAAGGGACAACGCGGACCAAGCCGCAGAAAAGTGAAAGAAGGAGCGGCCGAAGCGCGTGGGGTTACTGTTTTGCCAGGTAGCTACAAACTCAGGCTAACTTTCGGTGAAAAGAGCGATTCCACTATGGTTAACGTTCGGTTTGATCCGCGTGTGGAAATGCCAACTAGTACGCTTTCTGCGAAACGTGAAATGTTAAAAAGAATTGAAAACGGACGTGGGTTAGCGGGTATGGCTATGCAGCGACTAGTGGAATCAAAAGAAATTGCAGATGACTATATGAAAAAAATGAAGGAGAAGGATAAGGAAGGCTTTAAGGAAATGATAGACAAGACCAAAGCGGTTAAGGATTCCATAGAAAACCTTATGATCCCGTTTGTTGGGGAGGATAACAGTAAAAAGCAAGGTATAATT
>JBCDHA010000172.1:0-7335 GCA_038750705.1 Bacteroidota bacterium | reverse complement strand
CAAGCCTCGGGAAAAGTCTTTTTGATTTTTTTTAGCGCTTTCAGGTAAAAGAAATTGCTTTCATATGCTTTGGAAGCAATCTTATCCTTATGCTTTTCATCTACTACAGGGAAAATATCAAACGCCTTAATTCCGAGATTAAGACATTCCTCAATTTCGTTAAGTATGAGTTCTTGACCTAGCCTATAAATACCAGGCATTGACTCAATTTCGGATTTTTCATTTGCACCTTCCATAAGAAATAGTGGAAAGATGAAATCATCACACGATACTTTTGTTTCTTCTACAAGAGCTCTTATCGCAGCAGTTTTCCTATTTCTTCGCGGGCGAATATGCATAAGTAAACAAGGTTTTAATTTGGAAGAAGCCTCAAAGGTATTTGATCAGGATCATAAAGCTTTGGAAAGCTTTTGATCCCGAACCTGAGAAGAGCATAAGCCGATGCCAAGAGCACGACACCTACCGGCAGCACTAAAAGACCATTGAGGTTGAAAGCAAAATAGCTTGTAATGCAAGCCATAACCACAGCCAGTAGTACAATTAGCTTCATAGCATAATTGACGGGCTTAACTCCAAAGTAGTAATGTGCTTTACTTTTTTCACGAAGATGAACATGCAGTACTCTAATAAATGAATTATAATGATTTGCCTGTACTATCGGCTTACCGGCATCGTCATAATTCTTATTGGATATGTAAATGGGCTTGGCATCTTCTATATTAAGAGTACAGGCATACGTATTTGCTGCCAGAAATCCCGAAGGAGTGCTCAACCATACCCCTACTACCTTTTCATACGGAGTCGAATATTTAGCGCCATCTAAATAAAGATGAAAGGCGTTACTCGTCAAGAGTATCTTTCTTTCACTTTCTGTAGCGGATGGTCTGAATGAATAGTCCAAAACGTTTAAATGAACTTTATGGCCAGTGGATAGCGATAGAATTCTCCTTTATCAATAGCCAACGCCGCCAGAATTATAAAAATAAGGTTCACTATTGGCAGAACAATTAAAAATAATATTCCTACCATAAGAACAATGGTAATAACTGCTACAATAACCAGGAGAGTAAGAGTAATTTGGAAGTTTAAAGACTCTCTTGCATGCTCTCTAATATATTCGGATTCATCCTTTTTAGAAACATACACTACCAATGGAACTATAATATTGCCGAAAGGAATAATATATCCAGCTAAAGTACCGAGATGAGCTATAAGCGCCCACTGTTTGTCACTGATTCCGTCCGTATTCATATGTGGCCAACTGAAAGTACATTGAAGTTAATGCGTTTTTTCGTAATCCGCTATTGTACTCTCAATTATATCACAACACTCATGCAATTGATCCTCGGTTATTACCAATGGGGGGGCAAAACGTATAATGTTACCATGAGTAGGTTTAGCCAAAAGTCCGTTGTCTTTTAAAGCTACACAAATATCCCAGGCAGTGGAGCTATCCGGGTGGTCATTAATTACTATGGCATTTAACAGACCCTTACCACGAACTTTATTGACCAATTGAGTATTTTGAATCATATTATTCATTCTTTCCCTAAAAATAAGACCTAGATCGTATGCATTTTCAGTCAGTTTTTCGTCTCGTAGTACCTCCAGTGCGCTCATGGCTACGCTGCACGCCAGTGGATTGCCACCAAAAGTAGAACCGTGTTGTCCGGGTTTTAATGTCATCATAATTTCATCACTTGCCAATACAGCCGAAACCGGAAAAACTCCGCCGGATAAAGCTTTACCTAAGATCAAGATATCAGGCTTAATTCCATCGTATTCACTACATAAGACTTTACCGGTCCTTCCTATGCCCGTTTGTACTTCATCTGCTATAAGGAGCGCATTTTTAGCTTTGCATAGCGCATGAGCTTGTTTGAGATAACCATCATCCGGAACTACAACGCCCGCTTCACCTTGAATAGGCTCGACCATAAAACCGGCTACATCCGGATCTTCCAACGCTTTTTCCAGCGCTGAGATATCATTGTACGGTATAAGTTCAAAACCGGGCACGAATGGGCCGAAGTTATTGTAACTGCCTAAATCATCTGAGGTTGATATTGCGGCTAGCGTTCGTCCCCAAAAGTTTCCATTGGCGAACAATATCTTCGCCTTATTCTCGGGTACACCTTTAACTTCATACGCCCATTTCCGACAGATTTTAACCGCTGTTTCACCTCCTTCTACGCCTGTGTTCATCGGCAATATCCTATCGTAACCGAAAAAACCAGCCATGAATTTTTCATACCTTCCTAAAACATCATTGTGAAATGCCCTGGATGTTAACGTTAGTTTTTCTGCCTGTGCTTTTAGCGCATCCACAATGCGTGGATGGCAATGGCCCTGGTTTACGGCGCTGTAGGCTGAAAGGAAATCAAAATATTTCTTTCCCTCAACATCCCACAAATAGACGCCCTCTCCTTTTGCCAGTACTACCGGCAGCGGATGATAGTTATGAGCGCCATATTTGTTTTCTAATTCTATTGCTTCCTTGCTCGAGCTAAGTACTTCCATTAAATCATTTAGTTTATCCGAAAGCTCAAAATTAACCATTCAGGCCCTATTTTTAGCATATTTTGCTCTGGTATGGCTTTGAGGATAGAGCGCAAAATAGTGGAATGTAGGCCTATTCAATTTAAACTATGATTCAGCAGTAAAATAATTTTATTCTGCAAGGGGTTTTGTCCTGTTTGGCAGTTAGTGAGAAATTTCAAATTTCAATTTGATAATTGAATTGGTTTTAACGATATTTGCAGACCCAAAAAAGAAACGCGATTATTTTTAACTAATAGAGAGATGTCAAGAGTTTGCCAAATTACCGGAAAGAGAGCAAGGGTTGGTAATAACGTATCGCACGCTAATAACAAGACGAAGAGAAGGTTTTATCCTAATCTTCAAAAGAAAAGGTTTTATATCCCTGAGGAGGATAAATGGATTACACTTAAGGTTTCTACCTCAGCGATCCGTACTATAAATAAAAATGGAATAACTGCTGTTTTGAAGAAAGCTAAGGCTAACGGCAACATTCTGGTTTAAGTATTAATTAAGAAGAATCATGGCTAAAAAAGGCAATAGGGTTCAGGTAATAATGGAATGCACAGAGCATAAGGAAAGCGGTATGCCCGGAACTTCAAGATACATTACTACTAAGAACAGGAAAAACACCCCTGACAGACTTGAGATGAAGAAATATAATCCCATCTTGAAGAAAATGACCATTCACAAAGAAATTAAATAATCATGGCAAAGAAAGTAGTAGCATCACTTCAAAAGGGAGAAGGCAAGAATTTCGCAAAAGTTATCAGAGCGGTAAAATCTGAAAAAACAGGGGCGTATACCTTCAAAGAAGAAATGGTTCCTTTAGATCAGGTGAAAGACACGTTGGCAAAAAGCTAAAGAATTTAAATAGCGATTTATTAAGGGTCCCATTCTTTCAAAGAATGGGACTTTTTTGTTTTTTTACTTAACTAATTAATCAACGGATCATGACCCTATTTGGAGGACTATTTTCAAAGGAAAAAAAAGAATCTCTTGATAAGGGATTGGAGAAAACCAAAGAGAGTTTTTTTGGCAGGCTTGGAAAGGCGGTAGTTGGTAAGTCAAAAGTTGATGAAGAGGTTCTTGACGAACTTGAAGAGGTTTTAATTACTTCAGACGTGGGTGTAAACACCACAATTAAAATCATTGAACGCATTGAAGCGCGAGTAGCTAAAGATAAATATCTTGGTACAGGCGAACTAAATGCTATCTTAAGAGAGGAAATAGCCGGGCTTCTCTTGGAGAGTAATTCTGACGATTTAGAAGACTTTTCGGTTCCGCCAGATACAAGACCTTACGTATTGATGGTAGTGGGAGTTAATGGTGTTGGTAAAACTACCACCATCGGCAAGTTGGCGGCTCAGTTCAAAGCCAAAGGGTTGAGTGTAGTACTTGGTGCTGCCGATACATTCCGCGCAGCTGCAGTAGATCAGCTAAAACTATGGGGCGAACGTGTAGGTGTACCGGTGGTTGCTAAAGGTATGAACACGGATCCATCTGCAGTGGCTTATGATGCTGTAAAGTACGGCGTGGAGCATAGTGCCGATATAGTAATAATAGATACCGCCGGCCGGCTTCATACTAAAGTGAATCTAATGAATGAGCTAACCAAAATAAAAAGAGTAATGCAGAAATTCATTGAATCATCGCCACATGAGGTACTTTTAGTATTGGATGGCAGTACAGGTCAAAATGCAGCACTTCAGGCTCAAGAGTTCACTAAAGCTACCGAAGTTACTTCATTGGCTATCACCAAACTAGATGGTACAGCCAAGGGCGGTGTAGTTATCGGTATTTCCGATGAGTTTAAAATTCCTGTCAAATATATTGGAGTGGGTGAAAAAGTAGATGACCTGCAAGTCTTCAACAAAATGGAGTTTGTTGATTCTTTTTTTAAGAAGTAGCGGGTTACTTTCTTACCTTATGCTTAAAACGGTAACAAGGGATACCGCAGGCGTTAGAATCAAACCCTCCATTAAAATATCATAGAAACTTTGTCCCCTTGCCTTGCCATAACTTGCTACAAAAACAGAACTCAAAATTATTATTGCAGCAAATAATATCATATTTGAGCGTACGCAATACACCTGTGGAGGTTGTTATTTATCAAAGAGAACCACAGGCGCTTTCCGTAGGGGAACTCTAACCATCAACCAATAACTGAAACCCCAGCTTACCGTTTTATCCGCTCTGCCGTAGCCAGGAATGTAATGAGGAATGAGTTCGTTGCGTTCAAAATTATCAGCGCCGAACCGGAAACGCGCTGTATAGCCAAGCCATAACGTTTTCCATATTTGCACTTTGAGGCCAGTCACCAACTCTCCCCAATTTGCTGTAAGGCTGGAATTACTGATTGATCGCTCCTCATTGGTAAACACAGGTCCTGTATTTATATAAGTTAGTTCATCATCGAGTTGTGTCCAGCCGTACCTGAGGCCAAAGAAGAGTACACTTTTATCAGGGTCTCTTTTTAGGAAATTAATGTCAGGCCCAATTCGGAAATAGCTTCCTGAAACGGAATACAATGAACCTACCCGGTCTTCAAAAGACCGGTCATAAGTGCCAAACTCTATGTTAAAAATATATCTATTGAAGTCGATATCAGCAGTGAAAGTATACTCAGAAAGTTCCGTATTGGATACTGAGCGCCCAATATTTATCAGCTCTGCCCCTATTCTAACCCCGGTAGGTATGTACTTACCTTTTACAGAATCGGGATGTATAGCGATTTCAGTCTGGCTTACGCTGATGCGAACAAATACAATAAGTAGGCTAATGGTAAATCCGAATGTCTTCATTAATGTCTTCAACTAGAATATCATTGACTATTCGAACAGAGTCAAAATCAGTTCTTATGCTTTCCAATTCAGTAAAAAGTACTTCTAATCCACAGTCTTCAGAAATTAACCGCGTACTTACCGTGTAACTTAAAACGAGTGTATCTCGCCCAAATTCTGTTTCAAATACAAAAGCCGTTGATGTTTCATTTGCATTTAGGGGCAATTGAATGGTTCCGCTAATTGTAGTTTCACTAACCAGTATGCTATCTGAGTCAATTGGCTTTATACTATTGACGACTACCGCCGTATCAGTTTCGCCGCTTTCAAGCTCATAAAATTGAAGGTTAGCAAAATCTGTGGTCACGCTAGTGCAATCAGCTTCATCCTGACAGGCAGCTAGAGTTACTATACAGGCTAAAATAAATACGATGCCTTTCTTCATGAAGCGCAAATATAGATGGATTTAACGCTAAATACGCCGTGAAAGTACAAAAGCCTTCATGCATTTGAACGATATCCTGGGCATTCGTAAATAAGCTTAGCTATCGCTAGCTTTGCATCTCGCAAAAAAGAGAAGGGACTGTGAAGACGAAACCAAAAGATAAGGTAAACATTGTTACGCTCGGATGCTCAAAGAACCTGGTGGATTCAGAAGTAATGCTTACCCAGTTAAAAGGAAACCGGATTGATGCCACTCATGAGTCTAAAAAGGATGATGCTAACGTAGTTATAGTGAATACTTGCGGCTTCATTGACAATGCCAAGCAGGAGTCCATTGATACTATCCTTAGGTATGCAGATGCCAAGGAGGACGGTATGATCGATAAACTGTACGTTACGGGTTGCCTCTCTCAGCGCTATAAGGATGATCTGGAGGAAGAAATTCCGCAGGTGGATGCCTTTTTCGGTACTATGGAGTTGCCTTTTTTGCTCAAAAAATTCAAGGCAGACTACAAGCACGATCTCGTAGGTGAGCGTATTTTAACTACCTCAAACCACTACGCTTACCTAAAGATATCAGAGGGCTGCGATCGTCCGTGCTCTTTTTGTGCCATACCTTTAATGCGTGGCAAACATGTGTCGAAACCTATTGAACAAATAGAGCTAGAAGCAAAAAATTTAGCTAAAAATGGAACGAAAGAGCTGCTTTTAATCGCTCAGGATTCTACGTATTACGGCTTGGATATCTACAAAAAAAGAAACCTGGCAGAACTTTTAAAACGGCTTTCAGATGTGGAAGGTATTGATTGGATCCGATTGCATTACGCCTTTCCAACGGGATTTCCGCAGGACATTCTAGACATTATGCGTGAGCGAGAAAATATTTGCAACTATTTGGATATGCCCTTACAGCATGGATCAACAGCTATATTAAAGCATATGCGAAGAGGTACAACTCGTGAGAAACAAGAAGCACTGATTCAAACTATACGAGAGCGAGTTCCTGGTATAGCCTTAAGAACTACATTGATTGCCGGATATCCCGGAGAAACGGAAGCAGACTTTGAGGAAATGCTGGGATTCGTGAAAAGATCAAGGTTTGAGCGATTGGGCGTGTTTACCTACAGCCATGAAGAGAATACTCATGCGCACAATTTTGAAGATGATGTGCCGGATGATATAAAGCAAGAGCGTGCGAATGAGATTATGGCGGTGCAGGAACAGATTTCATATGATATCAACCAGGCCAGAGTGGGTAATGTATATAAAGTACTTATTGACAGAAAAGAATCAGGTAATTTCATTGGACGAACGGAGTACGACTCACCTGAAGTTGACAACGAGGTAATCATAAGCTCCGATACCAACCACTTAAGGTTGGGAGATTTTGTAAATGTAAAAATTACCGATGCTACTGAATTTGATTTGCATGGCGTGCCGATGCTGTAATTTTTCAAAACCCATAAGAATGGATTTCAGTTTAAGAAAATGTACTCATTCTAATCACTAAGCTAATGACCCTGAAAACAGTAGATCTGCGCACAACCAATAAATTCGGCAAACTTTTTTT
>JBCDHA010000171.1:0-7345 GCA_038750705.1 Bacteroidota bacterium | reverse complement strand
TAAATTAGCCAGAAAACTCCAGGCTAAATACAAAGCCAAAACGGTAAGAATGTTTTATTCGCAAGGATTCTCCAAGACGGTCTAGTAATGAAAAAAAGAAAGTTAAAAGGGTTAGTAGCAGGTTATTTATTAGTTCTGTGTACTTTATTGCTACTTCTTACCTCCTTAAATAGTGAGGCTCAGGTTTTTAAAAGATACATAAACCTGCAAGACGCGCTGAAAGAACCGGACCGTGTACAATGGCTTGAGTTGACATCGGATAGCCTTATCTCCATTCCAGATGAACTATTCAGGCTTAAAAACCTGCAATACCTGGATTTGTCCAACACTTACATTACTAATCTTCCTGCCCGGATATCTGAGCTCAAGCAGCTTAGATATATCAATCTTTCCGGCACCAAATTACAAAGCCTTCCAAAAGCATTCGGTTCACTGGATAATTTAAGAACGCTACAACTATCAAACCTACCGGGCCTTAATCTCGAACCTACTATAGAGGTGTTAAGCGAATTGAAGTCATTAAAAGTACTTGATCTTAAGGATGACCAGATAAATACCCTGCCGCCTTCAATTAAAGGGTTAGCTCATTTAGAGGTGCTCGATTTATCTGGTAATCCAATTCGCACCATACCAACTGAATTAAAACTCTTGAATAATCTGGAGGTGTTGTACTTAAATAATGATGAAAATCTGAACATTGAAAAAAGTTTGGATATTCTAACGGATATTGTGAACCTTAAAGAGTTGCATCTTGAGAATGATGGTATTAAGGTTTTACCGGATAAAATCACCAGGATGAGAAGCCTGGAGTACCTTTACCTGAATAATAATAGATTGGAAAATTTACCCACTTCATTGGGAAAAATGAATAAGTTGAAATATCTGGATATACACCATAATCCAATACCCAATGTTTTTTTAGAACAATATCGAAATGAGTTGGCCCCTTCTATTAAAATAAATCTTGGAAACTAACGGTTAATGCACCAGCCACTGAGCATCGCTTACCAGGCATATACCACCTGATTTTGATAGTAGTTTTCGCAGCGGTTCTTTTATCGTGTCAAACTCGGCCATAGAACAGGCCACAACAATATACGTGTTCTGAAAGGCATTATGTAAACCTTCACCATCCTGAAACCCCTTTTCTCCGCTGCCCAATACGTTTTTGATCATAGTATATCCGGAAACATTGTGCTCTTCAAGAATGGAAACTACTCTGGGAGCTTCAAGAGTACCTGTTACAATTTCAACACGTTTTAGATCTTTCATGCTTACCCTAATTTAACCATTGAATGATATGATAGTATACTGGAATACCAATAATAATGTTAAACGGAAACGTAATGGCCAGGGACATGGGGACATATAATCCCGGATTAGCTTCTGGTACAGTCAACCGGATGGCAGCAGGAACAGCAATGTATGACGCACTTGCCAGTAATACGACAAGCAAAAGCGAGTCACCAGGGTTGATGCCTAAGGCCCAGCAGATTAAAATTCCCAGACTGGCATTAACCAGCGGTACCGCCAGGCTAAAACCTATTAGAAAACTTCCTGCTTGCCTTAGAGATCGAATTCGTTTGCCTGCCAGAATTCCCATATCCAATAAAAACAAAGTCAGCATACCTTTAAATATATCATCGGTAAAAGGTGCCAGAGCAGTACCTGCTTTTTCACCTGCAACTAACCCTATAGCTAAACTACCCAATATCAATACAACGGATCCGTTGGTTAAAGCTTCCTTAAGAATGCCTTTGTAATTACTTTCATTCTTTTTATCCGACCTGTAAAGGTTGATCAATAAAACCCCAACAATAATCGCCGGTGACTCCATTAGGGCCATGGCTGCTACCATATGCCCTCCATAGGCTACATCCAGATCCTTCAGAAAAGCCGTAGCCGTAATGAAAGTTACGGCGCTAATTGAACCGTACGTGGCAGCAATGGCGCCCGCATCATATACTGACGTTTTTCTTTTAAGAATAAAAAAGGAATAGACAGGTACTAAAAATGCCGTGAGTACGGCTACACCTAAAGTGATTAACACATGGTTAGTAATACCGCCATGAGCTAACTCCACCCCACCTTTCAGGCCTATGGAAAGTAATAAGTACAATGACAAGAATTTAGGGATAGGCTGGGGTATATCTAAATCCGATTTAATGAAGACCACAAATAGCCCCAGAAAGAAAAATAATACAGCCGGATTTAAGAGATTTTGTAGAATAATATCTGCGCTCATATCTTTTTCCTTCTTTGCGGAACATTGCAAATCTATGATTGTTGAACTATTTATAATTATAGTAAAACTATTATTTTGAAAATGGATATGTTTAGTACTTGGGTGGTAGGTCTGGATTTGACTTCTACTGATGATTTTATAGTTAACAACGTTGCCACAATGGCTCAAAAGTTTGAACCAACGGCCATTCATTTTGTGCATGTAGCAGGTATTCCGACTATTCCAAAAGATGTCTTGGATGATATCCCTGATCTGCACTTACCCGATTTGGTAGATTTTAAATCAAAAGTTTCTGAACTGGTAGCGTCGAAATTTCAAAAAAAATATTCAACCACGGTACATATTCAAGAAGGAAACCCGGTTACTGAAATACTTCGTCTGTCAGACAAATTAAAGGCAGATCTGGTTATTCTTGGGCATAAAAGAATGAAGCGGCAAGGAACAATTCATAAAAAGCTGCTGCGGAAAGCTCCTTGTAGCGTGCTTTTTGTTCCGGAAATTGTGAAAGAAGCGATCCAATCAATTGTGGTCCCTACCGATTTCTCAAAACATTCATCCATAGCCGTGGATTTAAGTAAAACCATAGCTCAATCCTATGATAGCAAAGAGGTGCATTTACTACATATATATCAGGATGCTTCTAAATATCTAAGCCAGGTTTTTGAAACTGTGCACGAGGTCAATGAAATACTCGAAAAGCGTAAGGAAATTGATCAAAAACTTACTTCATACGCAGATCACAAATTGAGTGAATATATAGGCTCAATAAAGAACGGTTTTACCGGTTTTTTACCTCACATAGCCAGCATCGATCATGGGCAGGATGTAGGTAATGCTGTAGAGAGTTGGATCAATAAGCATGGACCTGACTTGGTTATACTTGGTTCAAAAGGTGAAAATTCAGCTGCAGCCACACTTCTGGGTAGTGTTTCCGAGCATATGAATGAAAATGATACAGAACATCTTATGCTGGTAATAAAACAAAAAGGAGAAAACAAAAGCCTTTTGAAAATCCTTTTGGGCTCATAAATTTTCCATTACCAAAACTTTTTCTTCCATACTACGTTATTGACGTATCATAATTGATAGTAATACTATTTAATTTGTTAGTTTATTAACTTTATAGCTATATGGCTACTTTACAGTTACTTATGAGTGATAATCTCTTTCTTAGAGATCCTCAGGATACAGACCTTGGTCGAAAAATCGTGCAAGAGAGTATAAAAATGATAGATGAGTTAGGTTTCGAAGGGTTCACATTCAAGAAATTGGCGACAAGAATTGACTCAACGGAAGCTTCGATCTACCGCTATTTTGAAAACAAACACCGATTGTTGGTGTATATGATAGCCTGGTATTGGAATTGGCTCGAATATAAGATCGATTTTGGCACACAAAATATAACCGACCCTGAAAAGAAATTAGAAATAGCCTTAGGTATAGTATCGGAAAAGAAAGTGACGGATCCTTTTTTTCCTCAGATCGATGAGGAAGCGCTCTACAGGATCGTAATTGCGGAATCTGATAAAACCTATTTAACCAAACAAGTAGACGAGGATAATAAAGAAGGACTTTTTAGGGGTTTTAAATCACTATGCAATAAAATAGCTTCTTTCATTCACGAAATAAATCCGGAATTCAGGTTTGCACATTCTTTGATTAGCACTGCTTTACAGGCAGGGCATCAGCAGCTATTTTATGCCCAGCACTTACCTTCTTTAACAGATTTTGACAAGCATAAGGATGATCTCCATGAAAAGAATATGGAGTTTCTAAAAACCGTGGTCTTTAATACGATTAGGCATCAGTAGATGCTTTTCAGCATATGAATAGTAACCAGATTATACAGACGATCCGGGAGTCGGCATATCTGCTACAGCAGGACTTTGATGGGCTTACACTTTCAGAGCTGGACAGCTCGCCCAGAGAGTACGATAAAAATGAGATCAGTGAATTCAGGCGTGATCTGATTGAGGCCGCGAATAAACAGAGGATCATTTTTATTGAAAACAGTCTGATTAGAGACGAGTTTCAGGCGTTCATTAACGATGTAGAGATACCACTTGTTGCTTTCGAGGAAGCTGAAAATAAGTTAATTCCTATTATTTTCTTTAAGCAAAAGCGGAAACTGAAGGTATTGCAGCTGTTTGAAGACGGATCTGAAACCAAAGATTGTGGTGAGTCTTACTTTCCAGAACTCTATCAGGAAAAGGGCAAAGTTTCTTTTTTAGGCGTATTTTCTTATAAAAGTCTGGTTAGTGATGATCCTGAAGATGGTGAAGAACAGAAAAAGCTGAATCCCGTACAGCGCCTGTTCAGGCTCCTGTCAGAAGAGAAGAAAGACATATTCTACGTCTATGTATATGCGGTTCTTATAGGACTTATCAGCTTAACCCTACCTTTAGGTATTCAAGCTACAGTTTCCCTGATTTCAGGAGGAGTAGTTTTCAGCTCTGTATATGTATTAATTGCTCTCGTGATTGTGGGCGTTCTGGCGGCCGGGGGCCTACAGGTAATGCAAATAACCCTGGTGGAATACCTTCAAAGAAGGGTATTTACAAAAGCGGCTTTTGAATTTGCTTTCAGGGTTCCACGAATCAAAATGGAAGCACTTCTCCAATATCATGCACCTGAATTGATGAATCGTTTTTTTGACGTTTTAACTATTCAAAAAGGATTACCCAAACTATTGATAGATCTTTCAGCCGGGGCTATTCAAATACTATTCGGGCTCATATTACTTTCGTTTTATCACCCCTTCTTTGTGTTCTTTAGCTTGCTACTCGTTGGTTCTTTGGCGCTAATATTTTACATAACAGGACCCAGAGGTTTAAACTCATCGATAAAAGAATCTAAATTCAAGTATAAAGTGGTTTATTGGCTGGAGGAGCTGGCCCGAACAATAAATTCATTCAAACTTTCAGGAAATACTCCTTTACCAATTAAAAAGACCGATTATAATGTTAATAACTACCTTAAAAACAGAAAGGTCCACTTCGGGGTTTTGATCAGCCAATATGCTTTTATCCTATTGTTCAAAGCATTAGTTACCGGCGGATTATTGATTATAGGTACTGTTTTAGTTATTCAACGTGAGATTACTTTAGGTCAATTTGTGGCGTCTGAAGTCATTATTATACTCACGTTAAGTTCGGTTGAGAAGATCATTATGTACATGGACGTGGTATATGATATGCTTACAGCGGTAGATAAGATCTCTCATGTAACTGACCTGCCACTTGAGAAAAGTGGCGGTATTGATGTTCCAAAGGCAATGCTGGGCAGAGGCTTTGGCATACAGACAAAAGAATTAAAATACAAGTTCCCAAACCAATCGGGGCATTCATTAAATGGCGTTAGTTTGGAGATCAAAGGAGGAGAGCGTGTTTGTATAGCGGGTGGTGGCGCCTCTGGTAAAACGGTACTTACAAATACCATAGCAGGAATTAATACCAATTATGAAGGCATTATTACCATGGATGGCTTTTCTCTCCGTGATCTTGACTTGTCCAATCTGAGAGATAAAATTGGTAAGAACGTATCGCAGGAGGATATTTTCGAGGGCACTATAATTGAAAATATATTATTAGCCAAGCCAAATGCCCAGCCGGCAGATGCCATTTGGGCTATTAACATGGTAGGAATTGCCGATGAAATAAACAGCATGCCGGATGGGCTGGATACCGCAATGGTGGCCGGTGGTAAGGGTTTAGCAACAAGTCTTGTAAACAAAATCATACTAGCCAGGTGTTTGGCGAAGCGTCCTAACTTATTGATTTTGAATGACTTTTTTAATGACTTTCTAAAGTCAGAAAGACTAGATATTATCCATATGCTAACAAGACCGGAACAACCCTGGACACTACTTGTAGTTTCAAATGATCCTGTGATCATGGCCACTTGCGACCGTGTGCTTCTGCTGGAGTATGGTAAGCTTATAGCAGATGGGCCTTTTGAAAGTCTGGTTAAGTCCGGTGAAATAAACGCAATCATTAACTAGCTATGAAACTGCAGGAGGAATTAACAGATACTCAGCTTTATACACTAAAAACGCTGAAGACACCAAGTGCAGGGCGAAACCTTGCGAGATGGTTAATAGGGCTCTGTGTTGTATTTTTCATTATGCTTTTTGTGCCTTGGCAGCAAAACATACAAGGTAATGGTGACATTACAGCTTTTAATCCTAGTAATCGTCCACAGTTCGTAGAGTCTACAATTGCCGGTAGAATTGATAGCTGGAAAGTGAGGGAGGGGCAATTTGTAAACAGGGGAGATACTATTCTTACCCTTACTGAGGTAAAAGAGAAGTTCTTTGACCCGGAGTTACTTCAAAGGTTGCAAGAGCAAATTGCTGCTAAAGAGGCTGAAATAGAATCAAAAGGTTCTAAGGCGGAGGCACTCAGAAATCAAATTAATGCTTTGAAGAATGCCTTACGTGCTAAGTATGAACAGGCCGAAAATAAACTAACTCAAACCCGTTTTAAACTTACCAGTGACAGCGTAGACTTTCTTGCAGAAAAGGTGAGGTTCAGCAACTTTGAAAACCAGTATGAAAGGAATAAAACTCTTTACGAGGCAGGTAACATAGCGCTGACGAAATTTCAGGATATTCAGTCTAAATATCAGGAGTCCAGAATGAAGTTAGTCTCCTCCGAAAATAAATTTCAAGAAGCCAGAGTTGAGCTAACCAATGCTGTTGTGAATTTAACCGGTGTTCAGGCGGAGTATCAGGATAAGATCAGTAAAGCGGAATCTGACCTGAATGCCACGTTGGCAGATCTGTATAATTCACAGGGATCATTGGCAAAACTGAGAAATGAATATGCCAATATGCAGATTCGAAATGAGCAATACCAGGTCATTGCACCGCAGTCGGGTATTGTTGTTCAGGCTATGCGAGCCGGTATAGGCGAAACGATCAAAGAAGGTGAAGCAGTAGTTACGGTAATGCCTGAAAACCCGGACATCGCCGTGCAAATGTATGTTAAGGCTATGGACGTTCCGCTTTTATCTCGTGGCCGGCATGTTCGGATAGAGTTCGATGGGTGGCCGGCATTACAATTCAGCGGATGGCCGAGCGTATCGGTAGGTACGTTTGGT
>JBCDHA010000170.1:0-7379 GCA_038750705.1 Bacteroidota bacterium | reverse complement strand
CTTGTTAGCATAACCTATGTGGCTCACCACCAGGGTATCTTCATTCGGTTTATAAGCCGGTAGAAACAAGTTAAACTCTCCGTCAGGGTTGGTAACTGTTCCGTCAGATTTATCTTTTACAGAAACTGTGGCGAAGGGTAGTGACTCACCGGTAGCCTCATCAATCACTCTTCCCACTATTAAATCATCCTCCTTGCTTTGACATGCAACGTCTATATAAGATAGTAGGAAAAACATGACAGCAAGCCCTAAAAACCTTTTTTTGATACTAGTCATTCCTGGTTTAAGATTTCTATAGGGTTGATTCGCGAGTTTTTAATGCCGTGAAATCCAGAGGTGATCAAGATAATAATAGCAGTGATAAGCACTGGTAGTAAGAAATACCATAAACTTAGGTCTATACGATAGGCGAAGTTGTTCAACCAATTATCAGAGAGTAAGTAAATCAACGGCCAGGCTGTAATCAAGGCCAAGAACGTAAACTTTATGAAACTCTTGAGATGTAAACCAAATAAATGATGAGGGGAGGCACCGTTAATTTTTCGAATGCCCATTTCCTTAGCTCTTAATAAAACAATGAAGGCTGACATATTGAATATCTGCAAACAAGAAACAAAGATAGATATCCATAATCCGACATTAAAAATGGAAGCTATTTGCATATCTTCCTGGTACAGATTGGCTAATTGAGCATCCAGGTATTCCCATTCCATAGAACCTTCAGTAAAATGATTACTATATTCCTTTTCTATTTGATGGATTAACTCTGTAGGTTTTAAAGGATTCAGTTTAACATAAAGATATTCAGTCGACCACTCCTCAGTTCCAAGAAAAAATATCATTGGCTCTACCTTTTCATGAAGTGTAGATGTTTTAAAATCCTTAACTATACCAACTATACTACCCTCACGCTTAACCCGAGATGTCATCGGCCCTGAAATTCGTTTTCTTATGGGATTTTCCCAGTCAAAAAATTTAGCTGCTGTTTCATTTATGAGATAAGCTCCATATAAATCGGTCTTTCTTTCAGGATCAAAGTCGCGACCCTGTATTATCTCAAGTCCCAGGAGCCTGACAAAGTCATGCCCCCAGTATTCATAACTGACAATCGCCTTTTTTATTCCCTCATCTGTATCGATATTGAATATGTTTTTCCAAGTGATATTATCCGTGTAAAAGGAACTGGAGGCTACTTCACGGACACCGCTTAATTTTTTAATCGATTCTTCCAACTCTTTGGTATCCGGAAAGCCTCCATCAGGCACTTTGATGACCAGCGTGTCTTTATCTTCAAATCCCTTATCGGCCGTATTTATGAATTCGAACTGATCTACGACCAAAAACATCAGGGCTATCATAGTAATTGAAAATGAAAGCTGTACCCCAGCCAATACCTGCTTAACTCGAAAGCCACTGTAATTTTCCATAAACCTGCCTTTCAGCATTTTGAGAATACTACTGGTACTCCCAAGCGTAGGGACGGTTATTTTAAACACAAGAATGGCTGATAAAATCAATACACTTAGTATCAGCAAAAAAGGAAGAGAAATGAATGATCCTATCTCTAAAGAAATGCCAAGATTCGAATGTGCATAGCCCTTACCGAGAAAAAGAAAAAGACCAACCGGAGGTAAGGTAAACAGCAAGGTAACAAGTGTATTCGATAAAACTACCTCCCTGACGCTTGCGGCAATGCCTCCAAATACTTGCAAGACGCCTAGCTTTTTTGAGCCTGTAGTGATGTCAGACAATGAAAGACTGAGGTAATTGGCAAAACATGAAAGGTAGAACAAAAGTAATACCGCTACCAACAGGTGCAGATTAGTTAGGTCTCGTTTTATCGCCATATCTTCAATGAGCGGATCCCCTAAATGAATATCTAATATGTTTTCAATAATGGGTGATAAGGCTAGTTCTTTGTCAGAGAGCAAAGTGCCTTCAAGCACTTCTATTTTGTGATCATCTAATACATGGGCAATCTTTTCTTTTACATGATTGATATCCGATCCGTCTGTGAGCTTGATGTAGGTTGAGGTCGTGAGATTGTCCCAGCATTCACAAAACAGGCCCTCGTGCCCATGCCAACTGATTAATAAATCATAAGTAAAATGAGACGTATTTACAGGATCTTTTACTATACCGGCTACAGTTAGCGGGTAGTCCATAAAATAAACCGTTTCTCCTACCGCTTCGTTTGTACCAAAAAATTTTCTGGCAGTTGATTCAGTAAGAATAATAGTGTAAGGTTCATCCAGCACTTCGCTACTTCCAATAAGAAATGAGATATTCAGGATTTCAGCAAGGCTAGAGGTTAAAGCCACTGCATTTTCATTGGTGTATTTGATTTCATTGACTTCAAATACTGATCTCCAATTCAAAAGCTCATCCTGGTACCAGCCGGCATTTTCAATTTCTGGAATCTCCTCCATCAGTGTCTGTGCCAGAACCTCTGGAGATCCCCCGAAATTTATAATGTCATCACCTATTTCAATTTTTGTACTTACCCGATAGATTCGTTCATAATCAGGAATGTGCTTATCGTATGAATATTCTTGAATGATAAAAACGGTAAGAAGTAAAGCAAAAGCCAGACTAATAGACAGTGTTAATGACTTTACAGCAAATGGTAACTTGTTTTTGGTAGCCTGCCTCCAAGCCATTTTAACGTTAAGGCCCATGAAAACATCCAGGTAACTCGGTCGCTGACCGTTATTTATCTTATGAATATTAGACCAGCGAAAAAATCGAATAATATCAAAAATGTACTTCCAATCGGCTCGAATTTTTCCTTCCTGCTCTAGTCTTTCAAAATACAACTCATGGGCATCGCCTTGAATTTCTTCCAGCAACTCAGGATCACAGTACCATTTTAAAAAGCGGTCTGCCCATTTTGGAGGATGTTTGCTCATTATGTTAGCTTCAAATTGAAGTTAGGTACCTTTCTATATAGCTGAATTTTAAGGTTCATTATTTCATGCAGTATTTCGCGACCACTTTCGGTAAGCTCAAAAAAACGCTTTCTTCTTCCACCTCTCACCTGAGTTGCCCCACCAACGGTTGATTGAACAAAACCCTTTCGTTGCAGCCTCTTTAGTCCTTGATGTACTGCACTTATATTTACGCTTCTGCCTGTGTGCTCAATGATGTACTTCATTACGGAAACCCCATAAGCGTTATTTTCTAATGACGCCACTGCCAATAGCACTAGCTCCTCAAATTCTCCGAGATAATTTCCTTTATTCATAATATTAGTTATGCAAAAGTAAATATAATATTTAATTTACTTTTGCATAACTAACTATTCCATTATTATTACCAATTATAAACTGCTAGCCCCTAGTTCATGAAAATTCTTCCTATTGTTTTCTTAATCTGCATTGTAGCACATCAATCTCAATCGCAACAAGTAAAAAGTCTCACCCCAAATGAGCTCCAAGAAGATTTCAAGGTTTTTAGAGGAAGCCTTGAAGACTTCCATCCTGGCTTGTATTGGTATAGAACCCCAGAAGAAGTAAATCAGCTCTTTGACAGTACTCAAGCTACACTTACCGGTGCTATGACTGATATGGAATTTATCAGAAAATTAGCCCCTATTGTTTCTTTCATCGGGTGTGGACATACATGGATTCATCCACTAGAAAGTAATCCAGAGAAGTTTCTACCTATCGAAATGATAATCCATGAGAAAAAGGCCTATTGTAAGTCAAACCTCAGTGAGGATTCTTTATCTATAAAACCAGGAGATGAGATTTTAGCCATGAATGGTATCGAAATAGATTCACTGGTTTCGTTATTGATGACGTTTCTTCCAACCGATGGACGCATAACTAGTCGAAAGTCTTTCATGGTTGACAACTACCTTCAGAATGTTTATACCAATTACTTTGAAAACCCTGATGAGTATGTAATAAGAATAAAAGATGGAAACGGAATTGAAAAAGACGTAGCCATCAAAACATTGACTAGAAAAGAAATTGAGAAGAATTCTGAAATCAGAAAAGGTGAAAGCAATGACCCCAGAAATCTGACTCTTGAGTTTCACCAAAACATCTCCACAGCGGTGTTAACAGTTAAGCATTTTTTTGACTGGAAAGAAGATAGGAAAAACATCAGATTCGAAAGTAGGTTGCAGAAACTATTTGAATCAATAGACTCCTCGGAAGTGGATAATCTGGTTATTGATGTGAGAGATAATGGAGGTGGAAAGGTGCCTTGGGTTTTGGTTTCGTACTTTGTGGATGGGGAGTTTGTCCTTTCCAAACAGGCTGATTTTGTTTTCTCCAAAAAGTCCCCTTACTATCAAAATCAAACGCTACACCCAGCCATGAAGTACTTAAAACGAAAATGGTTACATACTTGGTTGCCCGGCTCCAATAAGATGAAAAAACAAGACGATGCAAGCTATACCTTAACCGGACTATACATGACGAACCCTTATCAGCCAACGAAGCCTCAATTTAAGGGGAAGGTTTATATAATAGCCAATGGAGGCAGTTTTTCAGCAACCGCTGATTTTGTGGCTATGATGAAATCAAAGGACCTGGCTACAGTAGTTGGAGAAGAAACTGGAGGTGGGTATTTCGGAAACACAAGTATGGAAAGGTCCTTTGTGACGCTACCTAATTCCAACCTAAGGCTAGATATACCATTGGTAAGGCATCAGCTCAATGTTAACCCCATTTTTGAATTGGGAAGTGGCACCAAGCCTGACCATTACGTTCCGGAAACCTTAGAAGATAAATTTGATAGAACAGACTCTCAATTTGAATATACATTAGATCTGATAAGAAAACAGCCAGATAGTGCCAATTAACCAATTATACTCTTTACAAATTCAAAACAGTTAATGCCATTATTATTCTGGCTGCTCATCTCAGGTGTCTCAGGATTTATGAACAGCCTTCTCCCATTAACATTCGTGAGAATAATTATTCCCCGCCTTTTTTCTGTATCCGTAGCTATAAAGGATGATTGTTGTGGCATTTCTCTTTCGTGACCAATAATTCTTCTGCCCGATTCTCCCCTGTAATGCCACCAAACTATGCCTTGCGTCGGTTTATGACGAGTGAATCATTCAATTGCAATAGTATCCCCCAAAGGGTCATGAGTGTTTTGAATGGAAGCTAATTCAGGTTTGAACCCACTGTTCAAATTTGCTTCGAGCCACTTGGTCATATCATCTACATTCGAAATCATACCACCGCTTGGCCAACTGAACGATTCCATCTTATGAAAATAACAATCACCCTCACTCCCGTTTTTCTTTATACATTGAACCCTGCCCACCTCCGGGGCTTGTTGGATATTGGAAAAGGTACTATTCATTTGAAGTGGCTTCAAAATATTTTCACTTAATACCTCACTCCAGGTAGAGTTATTCTTCTCAGCTACTAGTTCTACCACCAGACCCACTTCCATATTGTTATACTCCCACTTATTCCCGGGAATATAATCCAACTCGAACTTCGTCAGGTACTTGAGGTATCGTCAATAGCATACAATTGGATTCTTTTTTAAGCCGGACGTATGGGTAACCAAGTGTAAAATAGACAATGTATTTTCCTGGTAATTATCACGTCGCATTTCTACAGTCAAGTGCCTAATGACATGGTTCCCTTTTCAATCTCGTTTATCAAAAGTGCCGCTACAAATGTTTTGCTAATGGATCCTATCTCATATAAGGTAGACGCATTGTTAACCGCTATCGATTGACCCTCTATTACTCGATAACCGAGTTTGTACGTTTTATCTCCGTCAACTATACCGATGGCTATTTCAGCATGATTTGGAAAAGACAACAAACGTTCTTCCACCAACCTGAGAGTTGCTTGACCCATTACAAGTTGTTCCGGAAGAAGGATTGGAAGCAGAAGTATTGTAATTTTTAGTTTCATGAAAGCTCAAAATTTTATTAACCAAATCTTCTCAAAACCGGATATGGGAGTTAATCTCCGATCTTTTCAGGTATTTGATTTTGGAACTCTTTAGGGGTCATGCCTTGAATAGATTTAAAAACACGCTGGAAGGTGGCTTGCGAGTTGAAACCTGAATCAAAAGCAATACCTGAGATAGTTAAGTGATTGTTTTCACCCGATTTAAGTTTCCCAATAACTTCTGCCACCCGATACGAATTCACAAAATCGTTGAAGTTTTGGTTGGCATATTGATTTAAAATAACCGATATGAGTTTTGCACTTATTCCTAAGTGACTGGCTACCTTATCCCTGTTTAATTCGGGGTCAAGGTAAAGCTTCTCATTTTCCATCGCTCTTTTCAACACTACCAGATATTGTTCGGCGTCCGTGTTTTCAATGGCCTGAGTCTTAATTTTGGCAGGACTGATCATTTTTATTTTATGGTAGCCAACAAAAGCAATCCAGTAAATAAAAAGCACCAACATGAGTTCAATGGGATAGTAGTATACATCTTCCTCTAAATCCATAAACGACGCGCTGATTAGAGTAAGTGGCCATAAAACACCAAATACGGTCATACAAATCAGAAGTGCTTTAACCCAGGTGTTGACTGTTTGCTGGCTAGGATTTGCTATCAGTCCATTCTTACTATGCAAAAATGATTTAATGGACCAACCCAAGTAAAAAAGGAAAACTCCTGCACTCAGAGGCTCACTGTACCAATCAAATAAAGTTAGAAGAGACGCTAGAATTTCCGAGCTCAAATCTTCATTGTCATTGAGCAACACATAAATGTAAAGAGAGACGATGATGGCCTTCATGACAAATTGAAAAATCATCGGTGAGTAATGGAATAAAACGTTTCGAATAGGCCGCAGTTCATCCGGTCCAATTAACGCTTGAACGTAGAGGAATAGACTTGGACCAAAACCATAAATCCAAACGAATGAGAATAGGTCAAAAACGAAACTATCCAACCCTGCACTCCAGTTAAAGGTTTCGAATCCGTTATAAGACAGGATAAACATAAAAACAGCCAGGAATTTAGCGCCAGGATGCTTCTTATTGAATAATAGTATAGCGCCGAAGATTAGCCCGTGCAGTGCTCCGAAGAGGATTAAGATATTGATCCAGCTAAGCTCTAAGTCCATTTAATTGTCTTCCCGAGGGAAGTTAATATATCAATTAAATGTTCGCAACACAATTCAATTCTATGACATCACATAAATCCAACGATGTTAACCACTGTATCGCTCTTCTAAGTAGGCATAAAACTCATGTTCAAATTGTTTGTGCTCCATACGTAAGGTTGATTCTATATCTCCATTGGAAATAATCAGTGCCAATATTTTATCCCACCCATACTTGTTATCGATAAATTCTAGGATGTAAAACCCAAGGTCATATTTAATTTCACCAGAACGGTCCTTTTCAATCTTGCTCCAGCTCGGATATTTTTTACTT